>NZ_JAAAUB010000019.1:0-25792 GCF_012911495.1 Tepidiphilus baoligensis | reverse complement strand
GAGGCGCTAAACGGAATTTACAGAAAGGATGGTACACAACCACCCGATCCCGCGAACTCCTTCGCACCAGCCCCCATCGGTCCGCACCGGCCCGAAACTCCCTGATGGCCTCGGTAGAGGCCTGACCGGACAATCTCGTCATCGAGCGAGTTGGACGTTCAGGACCGATACCGATGTGCACGATCAACCACCTACCACCCGAACGGATGACGCCGGAGCAGCGCCGGCGCGAAGCCGCATCCTTGCTGGCCCACGGCCTCGTCCGACTGCGCGAGGCCGTGTTCGCCCAGTCCGCAGGCGGCCCCGCGGAGAGCGAGTTTGAGCTTGGCTTCTCCGGCCACCAGCGCCTTCATAGCCACCCCGTCAACAACACTTTGGAGGAGGCTCCATGAAGGCAAGCACCGTCCCACCCACCCCGCCGAGCGTCGTCGCCCGGATCGCCGGGCTCCCGGATCTCTCGATAGAGGAAATGAGGGCGCTTTGGCGAGAACTCTTCGGCAGCGACAACCCGACGCCCAATCGCCAGTTCATGGAGCGGCGGATCGCGTACAAGCTGCAAGAGATCGAGTTCCGCAAGGTCGATCCCAGCCTCTTGGAGCGCAACAAGCGGCGCATCAAGGCCCTGGTGGAGACCGGCAAGGCGCGCAAGCTCGATCGCGACATCCGGCTGATGCCCGGCACCGTGCTCACCCGGGAGTACCAGGGGATCGAGCACCGGGTGACGGTCGCCCAGGACGGACAGTATGAGTTCGAGGGCAGGCGCTACCCGAGCCTGTCCATGATCGCCCGCGAGATCACCGGCACCCGCTGGTCCGGGCCGCTCTTCTTCGGCGTGAAGGCACCGGCCAAGGCGAAGAATCCGAAGAAGCAGGGAGGTCGGCGATGAACGAAGCCCTGAAGCGCCGCCTGCGCTGCGCCGTCTACACTCGGAAGTCCACCGACGAGGGGCTCGACCAGGAGTACAACTCCATCGACGCCCAGCGCGACGCCGGCCACGCCTACATCGCCAGCCAGCGCGCGGAGGGCTGGATTCCGGTGGCCGACGACTACGACGATCCCGCCTTCTCCGGTGGCAACATGGACCGGCCGGCGCTCAAGCGGCTGCTGGCCGACATCGAGGCCGGCAAGGTCGACATCGTGGTGGTCTACAAGATCGATCGCCTGACGCGATCGCTGACTGACTTCTCGCGAATGATCGACGTCTTCGAGCGCCACGGGGTCTCCTTCGTCTCGGTCACCCAGCAGTTCAACACCACCACCTCGATGGGGCGGTTGATGCTCAACATCCTGCTCTCCTTCGCCCAGTTCGAGCGCGAGGTGACCGGCGAGCGCATCCGCGACAAGATCGCCGCCAGCAAGCGCAAGGGCATGTGGATGGGCGGCGTGCCGCCACTCGGCTACGACGTCGAAAACCGGCGGCTGGTCCCGAATGAGCAGGAGGCCAAGCTGGTCCGGCACATCTTCCAGCGCTTCGTCGAACTCGGGTCCTCGACCCTGCTCGTGAAGGAGCTGCGCCTCGACGGCGTGACCTCCAAGGCCTGGACTACCCAAGACGGGCGGGTGCGCGATGGCAAGCCCATCGACAAGAGCCTCGTCTACAAGATCCTCAACAACCGCGTCTACCTGGGCGAGATCCGCCATCGCGATCAGTGGTATCCGGGCGAACACCCGCCCGTCGTCGAGCGCAGGCTGTGGGATGCCGCCCAGGCGATCCTCGCGCAGAACTCGCGTGTGCGAGGCAACAACACCCGCGCCCGGGTGCCGTTCCTGCTCAAGGGGATCGTCGTGGGGATCGATGGCCGGGCGCTCACGCCCTGGTCCACGCGCAAGAAGAACGGACGTATCTACCGCTACTACCTGCCGACGCGGGAGAACAAGGAGCACGCCGGCGCCTCCGGGCTGCCGCGCCTGCCGGCCGGTGAACTGGAGGCCGCCGTGCTGGAGCAGATGCGCCGGGTGCTGCGCGCCCCGGCCATGGTCGCCGGGGTGGCCGAGCGCGCCGCCCGGCTCGACCCCTCCCTGGACGAGGCCCAGGTCACGGTGGCCATGACCCGGCTGGATGCGATTTGGGATCAGCTCTTCCCGGCCGAGCAGCAGCGCATCGTGCGGCTCCTCATCGACAAGGTGATCGTCTCGCCGGACGACATCGAGGTGCGGTTCCGGCCCAACGGCATCGAGGTGCTCGCCCTGGAGCTGCGCCCCGAGCCCGCCCCGGAAACCCTTGAGGAGGCCGTGGCATGAATGAAATCTTGATCGACAAGACCGGTCAGCCAGAGGTGATCACCGCGAGCGACGGCAGCCTTACCATCGCTGTGCCGATCCGGATCAAGCGCCGCGGCAGCCGCAAGGCCGTGGCCCTTCCGGACGGCAGCGCTGTCCAGCCCCGTCCCTGGGATGACACGCCGACGCCGATCCAGCTCGCGCTCGCCCGCGGCCACCGCTGGCTGGCGATGGTGGAGTCCGGCGAGGCGCGCACGCTATCCGAGGTGGCCGAGCGCGAGGGGATGGATCGGGCCTATGTGAGTCGGATGGTGAACCTCACCACCCTGGCGCCGGACATCGTCGCCGCCATCCTCGACGAGACCCTGCCGCCAGAGGTGACGCTGTTCGATCTGGCGTCGGGGACGCCGTTGTTGTGGGAGGAGCAGCGGCGAAGAATCCAAGCCTGATCTCGCGGATCCCCGATTCCCCGCCCCGGGTTGGGAGGGTGGCCGATTTCCCGTCCGAGTGTTGCGTCGTCGCATAGATGTGTTATCATGCAACTATGCATACGATCAACGTACAACCACACGAAATCTTTCAGGCCCTCGCCGACCCGACGAGGATCCGTATCGTCCGCCTGCTGGCCGAGACCGGCGAGGAGGCCTGCCTCTGCGAACTGGTGGACAGCCTGCTTGAGCCCCAGTACAAGCTGTCGCGCCATGTAAAGATTCTGCGTCAGGCTGGGCTGCTGTCCGCAGAGAAAGATGGGCGCTGGGTCTATCACCGCCTCGTGCGCGGCGTGCCTTACCTGGAATTGGCCTACGACATGCTGCGGGCGCTGCCCGACGTCGGCGGGCTCTTTGCCCAGGACTTGCACCGTTTTCGCGAGCGGATGTGTTTACGGGAAGGCGGGCGCTGTCGTATCGGCATCCAGACCGCATCGCTTGCGGCGGTGGAGGGCGAGTGATGGGCTGCGCCTGCGCCGCCGAGGCCCCGGTGGTCATGCCGCGACCCTGGCGCAACGCCAAGGTCGTCACCTCCGTATGCTCCGGGCTGTTGCTGCTCACCGGCTTCGTCGGCGGCTATCTCGGCCTGCCCGCCGGGTTCCAGGCAATTCTCTATATCGCCGCCGTACTCGTCGGCGGCTACTATTTCGGCCGCGAGGCGCTGGAGGAACTGGTCAAGGAGCGCGAGATCGGCATTGAGCTCCTCATGTCCACCGCCGCCATCGTCGCCGGGGTCATGGGGCAGTGGGCGGAGGCCGCGACGCTTGTGTTTCTCTACTCGATCTCCGAGGCGGCGGAAGGCTACACGGCGGAGCGCGCCCGGCACGCGATCCGCGCCCTCATGGACTTGGCCCCGAAGACCGCGCTCGTGCGGCGCGGAGACGAGGAGATACGGATCCCGGTCGAGCAGATCCGGGTGGGCGATGTCTTCATCGTGCTGCCGGGCGAGTCGGTCGCCACTGACGGCGAGGTGGTCGACGGTCATTCCAGCGTGAACCAGGCGCCGGTGACCGGCGAATCCGTGCCGGTCGAGAAACTGCCGGGCAGCCAGGTGTTCGCCGCCACCCTCAACGGCGAGGGCGCGCTCACGGTGCGCGCCACCAAGACCTTCGCCGACAACACCCTCTCGCGCATCATCCATCTGGTGGAAGCCGCGCAGGCGAGCAAGGGCCGCAGTCAACGCTTCATCGAGCGCTTCGGCAAGCGCTACAGCCCCTCCGTCCTGGGCGTGGGCATCCTCATCGGCCTTTTGCCGCCGCTGTTCGGCCTGCCTTGGGAGGACTGGCTCACCCGCGCCACCGTGTTCATCGTCGCCGCCGCCCCTTGCGCCCTGGTGATCTCCGTCCCCATCACGCTGGTCGCCGCCATCGGCACCGCCGGCCGCAACGGCCTGTTGATCAAGGGCGGCGTGCATCTGGAGAACCTGGCCAAGGTGCGGGTGGTGGCCCTGGACAAGACCGGCACGCTCACCCTGGGCCGGCCGCAGGTCACGGATGTGATCCCGCTGGACGGGCAAAGCGAACGCGAGGTACTGGCCGCGGCCGCCGCCCTCGAACTGCGCTCGCAGCACCCCCTGGCGCAGGCCGTGCTGGAGCGGGCCAAGAGCGAGGGCATCGCGGTCAACCCGGCCCAAGATTTCCTGTCCCTCACCGGCGCGGGCGCCCGCGGCCGGATCGAAGGCGTCGACCACTATGTAGGAAACCCACGGCTCTTCGAGGGGCTGGGCGTTCCGGTGGCCGCCGCGATGCCCCGCATCGAAGCCTTGCAGCGGGAAGGCAAGACCGTGGTGCTGGTCGGCACCGATCGAGCCCTCGACGGCCTGATCGCCATCGCCGATCCGCTGCGGCCGGAGGCGGTCCGGGCCGTCGCCGAGCTCAAGCGCGCCGGCATCGAGCGGGTGGTCATGCTGACCGGCGACAATCCCTTGGCGGCGGAAGCGATCGCCAGGCAGGTGGGTGTGGACGAGGTGTTCGCCGAGCTTTCCCCGGAGGGCAAGACGCGCAAGGTCGCCGAGCTGGAGGCGCGCTACGGCAAGGTGGTGATGGTCGGCGATGGCGTGAACGACGCGCCCGCACTGGCGGCGGCCCACGTCGGCGTCGCCATGGGCGCGGCGGGCACCGACGTCGCGCTGGAGACGGCGGACGTGGTGCTGATGAGCGACAACCTCGCGCGGCTGCCCTATCTGATTTCCTTCAGCCGCCGAACCTGGCAGGTGATCCGGCAGAACCTCGCCCTGTCCGCGGTGGTGATCGGCGGCCTGATCGCGGGCGCGGTGGGCGGCTATTTGACCCTGCCGATCGCGGTGCTGGCGCACGAGATCAGCGAGTTCGTGGTGATCGGAAACGGCCTGCGCATGCTGCGCCGCTGAACAGCAATTCCAACCCAAGGAGCGTTGTCATGGATATCAAGTACGGTTTCGGCAAGACGGTGGAGCTGACCTTCGATCAAGCGATCGAGCGCGTCACCCAGGCCCTGCAGGCCGAAGGCTTCGGCGTGCTGGCCGACATCGACGTCGCCGGCGCGATGAAGAAAAAGCTCAACCAGGACATGCCGCCCTACCGAATTCTCGGCGCATGCAATCCGCCGCTCGCGCATCGGGCCCTGACGGTGGAGCCGTCCATCGGGCTGCTCCTGCCCTGCAACGTGGTGGTGCGCCAGGATGATGCAGGCAAGGTGCATGTCGAGTTCATGGACCCCAACGCCGTGCTGGACCTGGTCGGCAAACCGGATATCACTCAGCTGGCCGGTGAGGTGAGGCAGCGGCTGCAGCGGGTGATGCAGGCGCTGTAGCCCCGGGCGAAAAGCGTCTTTCAGCCCGGGGCGAACGAGGAGCGTGGAGATGAGAACAACTCGACGAGGCATTTCAAGGCTAACGGCCGGTGCAGCCGTCGCGTTCTCGTTGCTCGTCTCATCCCTCGCTGTTGGCCTTGCCCGTGCGGAGGGGGCAACAAAATTGGCGCAAGACATGATGGGGCCGGGAATGATGGGCCCCATGCACAGGAACATGATGCAGCGGATGATGGGGGGCGCGCTGCCGCCCGGCATCGATCCCGCGCTGCTGCCCGAGCCGGATTCGGCAGGCGCGAGGATACTGCAGTATTACTGCGTGCAATGCCACAACCTGCCCGGCCCGGGCATGCACACCGCCGCCGGATGGCCGCGGGTGCTGGGCCGCATGAACATGCGCATGCGGATGATGGGCGGCATGATGGGTGGAATGATGGGGGTGGTGGCCCCGAGCAGGGTAGAACTGGACATCCTGCTCGACTATCTGCAGAAGCACGCCCAGGAACCGATCGACGCGGCCAAATACCCGGACCTGAACACGCAGGCGGGCCAGGCGTTCAGCACCTCCTGCGTGCAGTGCCACGCGCTGCCGGACCCGCGTCAGCACACCGCGCAGGAGTGGCCGGCGGTGGTCGGCCGGATGCGCGGGCACGAGGCGGCAATGGGAAAGTTCGTCCCGGACAAGACGACGACGGCCGAGATTATCGACTTCTTGCGGCGGCATGGCCGCACCCGGGAATGAAAGGCTAAGAAGATGATGATGGATTACGGCATGGGCTGGGGATGGGGATTCGGCTGGATCTGGATGATCCTGCTCTGGCTGGTGCCGGTACTGCTCGTGCTGGCCGCCATCAAGTATCTGTTGGGCGGCAGAAGCCGAACGGGCACGGGCGCTCGCCAGGGCGATGACCGGGCCTTGGCTATCCTTGAAGAAAAATACGCGCGGGGGGAAATCGATCGCGACGAGTTCTTGCAGAAGCGCGACGACTTGAAGGGGGGATAGGCCCCGGTCCAAGGACCGGGTTGTGCAATTTCCACCAGTAAAGGAGATGCAAATGAACACCAAGCAAAAACTCGTTGGCGCGCTTGCCGCGATGGCGCTTTTGGGAACCGTGGCCAGCGCTTCGGCTCAGCAAGGGCAACCGTACTACGGCTACGGCATGGGACCCGGCATGATGGGCGGATGGTGCCCGATGTGCGGCATGGGGCCGGGGATGATGGGCATGGGACCGGGCATGATGGGTCCCGGCATGATGGGCATGGGTCCCCGCGGGATGTGGGGGGATTGGGATGACTGGGACGACCGCTACATGGGCCCTGGCATGATGGGCCCTGGCATGATGGGCCCCGGAATGATGGGCCCCGGAATGATGGGCGGATACGGCTATGGCCCGGCGCTCGACCTCACGGAGCAGCAGCAGGCCAAGATCGCACAGATCCAGGAGGACTTCCGCAAGAAGCAGGGGGACCTGGCGGCGAAGATGTATGCCGAGCAAGCCAAGCTCAACGAAATCTACTACTCCGGGAAGCGTGACCCCGCCGCGATCGACAACCAATACAAGAAGATTTGCGACCTGCGACGGCAGATGATCCAGATCCAGGTCGATGCGCAGAATCGCATGGACGCGGTGCTCACCCCCGAGCAGAAGGAGCGGCTGCGCGGTTACTACGGCGGGCGGGGCGGGATGATGCGGTAGCCGGCCACAGCCGGCCACGTTAACGGTGACTGGGCCGTGCTCGAGCCGGTCGACGCCGACTACCGGCCGACTCTACCGGGCACGCCGTCGCACACGGTCCTGCTGAGTAATCTCGCCAGCCGGGTACAGCCGATCCTGCGCTACGACCTCGGGGACAGCATCCTGCAGCGGCCCGATCCCTGTCCCTGCGGCAATCCACTGCCCGCGATCCGCGTGCAGGGCCGCTCCGCCGATGTGCTCTCATTTACGACAGAACGCGGCGAGCGTGTCTTTATCCCTCCGCTGGCGTTGGAGCTTGACCATATCTCTGGCGTCGAGCTGTCGCAGATCGTGCAGACTGCACCGATGCGTCTGCGCGTGCGCCTGCGTCCCGCGCCCGGCGCCGACCCGGAGCGCATGTGGGGGAGGCTGTGCGTAGTGGGATCGCGTGCCTGCTCATCGAGCACCGGCTCGATCAGGTCGCGGTCGAGCGCGCCGAGGAGCCGCCTGCGCAATCCAGCGGCGGAAAGTACCGCACCGTCATTCCGCTACCTCCCGAGGGCGCCCCGACCACGCAGGGTTGAGGCTATGTCTGGTTTGGGTGAGCGATGCACTCATCCAACCGGTTGAACGGTCAGCACGTAACTTGTTGATATTGAATGGTGCCGTCGGCGCTCCCTGTTGACTTCGACCTTTCGCCGGGGAGCAGGGCCGGAGAGAAAAACGGCGCGGAGAGAGCGAAATGGGGCCCGAGGCAGGCGAGACGGCCGGGGAAGGAAGTCCGCAGGAATCCGCAGGAGTCCCCGCGAACGCGCGGGAGCGCGCAAGAAAAAAGGCCAACCGAGAACGGTTGACCTTTATATATTGGTGGCCAGGGGCGGAATCGAACCACCGACACGCGGATTTTCAGTCCGCTGCTCTACCGACTGAGCTACCTGGCCGCCGAAGACCGCCATTATAGCGGCGGGAAAGAGAAAGTCAATCATCCTTGGCGCGGGGGCGCTCGTCCTGCCGGGCGGGGCTTCGTGCCGGCAGGGGGAAGCGCACGCGGGCGAGCGTGCCCTGGCCGTGGGGGTTGGGTTCGAGGCTGACGTCGGCGCGGTGCATCTCGGCGATCTCGCGCACGATCGCAAGGCCCAGGCCGGAGCCGTCGACGCCGGTGTCGAGCACGCGGTAGAAGCGCTCGAAGACGCGGGGGCGGTCGGCGGGGGGGATGCCGATGCCGGTGTCTTCGATCTCGACGTCGACCGAATCCCCGCGGGCTAGCGCGCGCAGGGTGACGCTGCCGCCGGGCGGGGTGTATTGGATGGCGTTGTCGACCAGGTTCTTGAAGAGTTCCTGCAGCATGAGGCGGTTGCCCTCGACTTCCAGCCGCCCTTCGCTTTCGTCGAATCCGAGCTCGAGCGCTTTGTGCTGGGCCTTGGGGTAGAGCTCGAGGGCGACGTCGCGCAGCAGTTCCTGTACGTCGAGGCGTTCGATGCGGTGTACCGTCTCCGAGCTCGATTCGGCGCGCGCCAGCGTGAGGAGCTGCTGGATGAGGTGGGCGGCGCGTTCGGCGGCGCCGTGCAGGCGCTGGAGATCCTGGCGCAGCGCCTGCGGGTCGCGCTCGCGCAGGGCGAGCTCGGCCTGCATCTTCAGGCCGGTGATGGGGGTGCGCATCTGGTGGGCGGCGTCGGCGATGAAGCGGCGCTGGGCCTGGAGGTTTTCTTCGAGACGGGCCATCATGTCGTTGAAGGCGACGATGAGGGGGCGCACTTCTTCGGGGACGCTCTCGGGCGCGATGGGCGAGAGGTCGGTGGGGCGGCGCTGGCGGATGCGCGCCTGCAGGCGGGCGAGCGGGGCGATGCCGCGGGTGAGGCCGAACCAGACGAGCACGACCGAGAGCGGAATCAGGGCGAATTGCGGCAGGAGCACGCCGGTGACGACGTCGGAGGCGAGCTCGCGGCGCTTGTTGAGGGTCTCGGCTACCTGGGCGATGACGAAGCGCGGCTGCTCGGGGCCGGGGCGGCGGTCGATGCGGGCGGCGACGCGTACCGGTTCTCCGGCCACGACGTCGTCTCGCCAGCGCACTTCGCCGTCGGGCAGCCAGGGGCGGGGCGGGGCGGGGATCTCGGCGTCGCCGCCGACGAATCCTTCGTCGGTGCGGACCTGGAAGAAGACGACGTCGCTCGCCGAGGAGCGAAAGAGGATGCGGCCCGGCGCGGGCAGGTTGAGCTGGACGCGGTCGCCGTCGATCGTCACGAAACGCGCGAGCATCTGAACCTGTTCGCCCAGGGCGTGGTCGAACGAGCGATTGGCGATACGATCGGCCACTTGGTGCGTGACGATGATGGAGAAAGGCCAGAGAAAGAGCAGCGGGGCGAGGAGCCAGTCGAGGATCTCGCCGAAGACGGAGTTGGGCGAGCCGTCGGGCGTGCGCTTACGCCAGGGAAGCATCGCTGGGCTCCAGGCTGTAGCCGAGGCCGCGCACCGTCTGGATGCGTACGCCGCTTCCTTCGATCTTCTTGCGCAGCCGGTGCATGTAGACTTCGATGGCGTTGGTGGAGACTTCCTCGCCCCAGCCGCAGAGGTGTTCGACGAGCTGTTCCTTGCTCACGAGCCGCCCGGGGCGGGTGATGAGGTATTCGAGGAGCGCGAGTTCCCGGCCGGAGAGTTCGAGCGGGGTGCCGTCGAGCCAGACGCGCCGGGCGCTCTGGTCGTAGCGCAGCTTGCCGGCTTCCACCACCGGCGGGGCGGCGAGCGAGCGCCGGGTGAGCGCCCGCACGCGGGCTTCCAGCTCGGGGAGCGCGAAGGGTTTGGTGAGGTAGTCGTCGGCGCCGGCATCGAGTCCGCGCACGCGGTCTTCGATTCCGTCCTGGGCGGTGAGGATGAGCACGGGGGTGGTGTTCTTGCGCGCGCGCAAGCGGCGCAGCACCTCGATGCCGGGCAGTCCCGGCAGGCCGAGATCCAGGATGACGAGGTCGTAGGGGGTGGTTTGCAGGGCCACGTCGGCCTCGCGGCCGTTCATCAGCGTGTCGATGGCGCAGCCGGATTGTTTGAGCGCCCGGGCAAGGCCGTCGGCAATGACGGCGTCGTCTTCGACGATGAGGATGCGCATGCCTGCGTTCTCCCTTGGGCGATGGCTTCGCCCGCATTGTGGGTGCCCTGCTGTCCGCCGTCAAGGGTCGGGTCGGGTCGGGGCGGATGATATAATCGCTGCCTTTACTCCGATCTCCAGCTCGCGCGCTCATGCCGTTCTATGCCTTGGGTCTGAACCACCATTCGGCGCCGATCGCGATTCGGGAGCGGTTCGCGTTCGATGCGCAGCGCGTGGCGCCGGCCCTGCAGGAATTGTGCGGTGGCGTGGCCGGCGTGTCGGAAGCCGCCATCCTCTCCACCTGCAACCGCACCGAGCTCTACGTGGCGGCGCGCGAGGCGGAGCCGGTGGTGGCTTGGCTCACCGCCCGCCAAGGAACGCCGCTGCCGGAAGTGGCGCCGCACCTCTTCACCTATATCGACCAGGCGGCGGTGCGCCATGTTTTTCGCGTGGCGAGCGGCCTCGATTCCATGGTGCTGGGCGAAGCGCAGATCCTGGGGCAGTTCAAGGACGCAGTGCGGGCGGCGCAAGCGGCCGGAACGCTCGGCAAGCATTTGCACAAACTCTTCCAGCACACCTTGGCGGTGGCCAAGGAAGTGCGTTCGGGCACGGCGATCGGGGCGAACGTGGTCTCCATGGCCGCGGCGGCGGTCAAGCTCTCCGAACGCGTCTTCGGGCCGGTATCGGAGCAGCGGGTGCTCTTCGTCGGCGCCGGCGAGATGATCGAATTGTGCGCCACCCACTTCGCCGCCGGCCGCCCCAGGCGGATGATGGTGGTCAACCGCACGCTCGCCCGGGCCGAGGCGATCGCCCAGCCGCTGGGCGCGGGCGTGGGGCGGCTCGAGGACCTGCCGGACATTCTGCCCGAATTCGACACCATCGTCTCGAGCACGGCCAGCCCGCTGCCGCTCATCGGCCTGGGGATGGTCGAGCGCGCCCTGAAAAAGCGTCGGCGCCGGCCCTTCGTGATGGTGGATCTGGCCGTGCCGCGCGACGTCGAGCCGGAGGTGGGTGAGCTCGACGACGTCTTCCTCTATACCGTGGATGATCTGGCGCAGATCGTGCAGGCGGGGCTCGCCTCGCGGCAGCAGGCGCTGGTGGCGGCGGAGCGCATCGTCGAGGAGCGGGTGGCCGAGTTCATGGCCTGGGTGCGCTCGCGCGAGATCGTGCCCTGGATCCGCCGCCTGCGCGAGCGGGCCGATGCGCTGCGGGAGGCGGAGCTACAGCGGGCCTTGCGCCGCCTGCATGGGGGCGAATCGCCCGAGGCGGTGCTCATGGCCCTGAGCCATGGGCTGATGAACAAGTGGCTGCACGCGCCCACGCGCTTTTTGCAGGAGGCGGGCGACGCGGAACGCGAGGCGCTGCTCGCGGCCCTGCCGCGGCTCTTCGCGCTGGAAGAAAGCACGCCCCCGGCAAAAGACAAGGGGGAAGACGCGACGCAGGAAGAATCCCTGCCTCTGGCGGTGCCGCGGGGGGAGCGGGGATGAAAGCGCGTATCCGCGAACGGCTGCAGCGCATGGAGGAAAGGCTGCAGGAGCTCGACCGGGCGCTGCTCGACCCGGCGGCGGCCTCCGACCCGCAGCAGCTGCGCCGTCTGGGGCAGGAGCGCGCGGAACTCGAACCGGTGGTGGCGCAGTGGTGCGCTCATCGCGCCCTCGAAGAAGAGCTTGCGGCGGCCGAGGCGCTGACTGCCGATCCGGAACTGCGCGCGCTCGCGGAAGAGGAAAAGACGCGGCTCAGCGAGCGGCTCGCCGAGAGCGAGCGCGCGCTCATGGAAGCGCTCACGCCGCGCGACCCCGAGGACGACCGGCCGGCTTTCCTCGAGATCCGCGCCGGGACCGGCGGCGAGGAGGCAGCGCTCTTCGCGGCGGATCTGCTGCGCATGTATCTGCGCTATGCCGAGCGCCGCGGCTGGCGCAGCGAGATCCTCTCGGCGAGCGAGTCCGACCTGGGGGGGTACCGCGAGGTGATCGTGCGGCTGGAGGGGCGCGGCGTCTACGGCCGGCTCAAATTCGAGTCGGGCGTGCATCGGGTGCAGCGGGTGCCGGCCACCGAAAGCCAGGGGCGCATCCATACTTCGGCTTGCACGGTGGCGGTACTGCCGGAGCCGGACGAGGAGGCCGTGGTGCAGATCGACCCTTCCGAGCTGCGCATCGATACCTTCCGCGCGAGCGGCGCGGGCGGACAGCACGTCAACCGGACCGATTCGGCGGTGCGCATCACGCACCTGCCCACAGGGCTCGTCGTCGAATGCCAGGACGACCGCTCGCAGCATCGCAACAAGGCGAAGGCCATGGCGGTGCTGGCCGCACGGCTGGAGGCGCGGCGGCGGGACGAACAGGCCGCGGTGGTGGCGGCCGCGAGAAAGAGCCTGGTGGGCAGCGGCGATCGCTCCGAGCGCATCCGCACCTACAATTTCCCGCAAGGCAGGGTGACGGACCACCGCATCAATCTTTCGCTCTATCAGCTCGACGCGCTCCTCGAGGGGGATCTTGATCCGCTCATCGAGCCGCTGCGCCTCGAGCATGAACAAGAGCGGCTGCATGAGCTGGAGAACGCGCCCGAGGATTCGAAATGAATACGACGTCCGGGGCGCTGCCGCACGATGCGACGGTGGGCGAGGCGCTCGCCTGGGCCCGCGCCCGTATCGGCGCGCTGGAAGCGCGCGTGCTGCTGTGCCACGCCAGCGGCTGGAGTTCGACCAAGCTCACCGCCTGGCCGGAACGCTCCTTGCCGGCGGAAGTGCTGCAGCGCTTCGCCGCCTGGGTGGAGCGGCGCGCGGCGGGGGTGCCGGTGGCCTACCTCGTGCGCGAGCGGGAGTTCTACGGACGGCGCATTCGCGTCACGCCTTCGGTACTGATCCCACGACCGGAGACCGAGACCCTGGTGGAGGTGGCGATCGCCCTCGCCCTCGCCCTCACCCTGCCGCCGGAACACGCGCCGCGGATCCTCGATCTGGGCACCGGCAGCGGCTGCGTCGCCATCACCCTGGCACTGGAACTGCCGCAGGCGGAAGTTTTCGCGGTGGACGCCTCGCCCGAGGCGCTCGGCCTGGCGATGGGAAACTCCGCCCGCCTGAAAGCGAGCGTGTCGTTTCTGGAAAGCGACTGGTTCTCCCGGCTAGGCCCGGGCGAGGCGTTCGATCTCATCGTCTCCAACCCGCCTTATCTCGCCCAGGACGATCCGCATCTCGAAGAGGGGGATCTACGATTCGAACCACGCTCGGCGCTGGTCGCCGGAGAAACGGGCTTGGAAGCGATCGCAGCGATCGTCTCCGAGGCGCCACGCCACCTCGCCGAGGGCGGCTGGCTGCTGCTGGAACATGGTTGGGATCAGGCGCAGCGGGTGCGGGGGTTACTGCTCGATGCTGGTTTTCTCGAGGTGCAAAGCTGGAAGGATCTGGCCGGGCACGAGCGGGTGAGCGGCGGACGGCGGCGCCTCGTCGACGCCTGAGGCTCGAGCGCGGAACAAGAGGTGGTTTTTTTGCATCTTCAATCGTTGCATTGGCGCGTAAGGTGTTAAAGTCGCAGCCGTTCCGTCCTGTAACATAACAATGCCCATGCGTCTTCCGGATCGTCCCCGTGTTCTTCCTCGAGGCCAGCCTCGGCGCCGGAGGCTGGCGTGGGTGTTATTCGCGCTGTGGTTGTCTTATTCGGGCGCACTCCTGGGGTGGCATGCCTATACCGTACCCGCGTCCGACGTGTGCTTCACGCGCCCTTGAACCGTGATCGTTGGAGAATGTCATCATGACCGAGCCTGAGCCGACCGGTCGGGTCGAGGATGCCCTCATTCCTTTCCAGGCACATGCCGACCGGCTCATGCTGGGCGCGCTCGCGCTGCACTTGGTCGTGACCTTGGCGTCGGCCGCCATCACCGATACCTGGGGCATCGCGTTCCTTGTTGGCGTGCCCACGTTCTTGGTCCCACTCATCGTGGCGAGACTCCAGCCTGGGGCTTTGGTCACGCGCATGACCATCGCAGCGGCATTCATGGTGTTTTCGGCCCTGCTCATTCAACAATATTCCGGAGCCATCGAAGCCCATTTCGGCATTTTCGCCTTGCTCGCTTTCCTGCTCTACTACCGAGATTGGCGTCCCATTCTGGTGGCGGTGTTGGTCATCGCCGTTCATCATGCCCTGTTCAACTACCTGCAGATGCAAAACTGGGGAGTCTATGTCTTCATCCAAGGACCTTCCTGGACCCTCGTGGGCGTTCATGCGGCCTATGTCGTGGTCGAATCCCTGCTGTTGATGTACATGGCCCAGCGGCTCAAGCTGGAAGCAATCGAGAGCGTCATGGTCTCGAGGGTGGCCGAACGAGTGGGCGAGGGCGACTTGCGTCCCGTCGCTGCCGCGAAAGACCATCGGCTATTGCAGTCCATGGCCGAAATGCAATCTCATTTGACTGCCGCGTTGCGCCAGGTTTCGAGTGAAGCCAAGGCGGTGTCGGAGATGGCCCAAAAGCTCGAAGGGGAAGTCGAGAGCGGGTTGGCGCGAACGCAGGATCAACGCCAGGCCGCCCATGAAGTTTCTGCGGCCGTTGCCGATTTGTCGATGGCGCTCGAACGGCTCAGTGAACAGGCCGAATCGGCTAGGCAACTCGCGCTCGACGCGAGGCGGTCGGCCCAGCAGGGCGGAGAAATCGTGCAGCAAACGATACGCGAGATCACCGCGGTGGCCAAAGCCATCCATGAAACTTCCAGCAGCGTGGAATTTCTCGGTACCCAGTCCGAACGCATCGGTGTGGTGGTCGAGCTCATCAAAGGCATCGCCGGGCAGACCAACCTGCTCGCCTTGAACGCAGCCATCGAAGCGGCGCGTGCCGGCGAGGCTGGGCGTGGGTTTGCCGTGGTGGCCGACGAAGTGCGAAAGCTCGCCGAGCAGACCGCGAAGGCCACGGACGAAATCAACGACGTGATCGCCGGCATCGGTCAGAGCAAGGACGAGGTGCTCAGCCGCATACGAGATGCGGTCGAGCGTGTGTCGAAGGGCTCCGAGATGGAGCAAGATGCGGAACGGGCGATGTCGAAGATTATTGAGGAGGCCTCGCGCGTGGAGGAGGTCTTCGTGGAGATCGCGAGAGAGGTGGTCGCCCATAATCGATCGATGCAGGAAAGCGCCAAGCAGCTGGGTCGGGTGGCAGAGTGGACGGACGAGACCGAAGAGTCCATGAAGAATGTCGGTGAGGGCGTTCGTCGCCTGCACGTCTCCGGCGAGCGCTTGGCGCGGACGGTGAGTGCATTTCGCCTGAAGTGAAAATTCGGATCTCTACGCCAACCCGTTCGCGGTGATTGTTCACTTGACGCTTCTTGGCGGGCCTGGCTAACATCCGTGTTGCCGCGAAAATTCAACAAGTACTCGTGGCTTACCCCAACCGATGACATAAGGACCGAAATGGACATCCAAGAAAAAATTCGCCAGCAGATTGCCGCCGATCCGGTGGTGCTCTACATGAAAGGCACGCCCGATTTCCCCTTGTGCGGTTTTTCCGCGGCGGTGGTGCAGGTGCTGCGCCGCTGCGGTCTGAAAGACTTCGCCGCCTACAACGTGCTCGAAGACGAGTCCTTGCGCCAGGGGATCAAGGAATACGCCAACTGGCCGACCATCCCCCAGCTCTACATCAAGGGCGAATTCATCGGCGGGGCGGACATCGTGCGCGAGATGTACGAGTCGGGCGAACTGCAGGAATTGCTCAAGGAAGCCGGTGTGCTCGCTTGACATCGGGTGCCGCGCAACCCCACCATGCAGCCGCACGGTAGGCGATTCGCGGCACCCGCACGGTTTCAGACGCGATTCATCAGCCGTGCCCGGGCGTGGGCGATCGCTTCGCGTACCGCTTCGGGCGCGGTGCCGCCGATGTGGCGCCGCTGCGCGAGCGACCCCTCGATCGTCAGCACCCGATAGACGTCTTCCTCGATCAGGGGGCTGAAGCTGCGCAGCACGTCCAGCGGCAGCTCGGCCAGATCCACGCCGCGCGCCTCGGCCTCGCGCACGGCGCGCGCCACCGCTTCGTGCGCGTCGCGAAAGGGAACCCCCTTCTTCACCAGATAATCGGCCAGATCGGTGGCCGTGGCGAAGCCCTGGCGCAGCGCTTCGCGCATCGCCTCGGGGTGCACGGTGATGCCGCCCACCATCTCGGCGTAGATCACGAGCGTGTCGAGCAGGGTATCGACGGCATCGAACAAGGGTTCCTTGTCTTCTTGGTTGTCCTTGTTGTAGGCGAGCGGCTGCGCCTTCATGAGGGTGAGGAGCCCCATGAGGTGCCCATAGACCCGTCCCGTCTTGCCGCGCACGAGCTCCGGCACGTCCGGGTTCTTCTTCTGCGGCATGATGGAAGAGCCGGTGCAGAAGCGGTCGGCGAGCGTGATGAAGCCGAAGCGCGGCGTCATCCACAGGATGAGCTCCTCGGAGAAACGCGACAGGTGCATCATGACGAGGGATGCCGCCGCGAGGAATTCGATGGCGAAGTCGCGGTCGCTCACCGCGTCGAGCGAGTTGCGGCACACGTCCTCGAAGCCGAGTTCGCGGGCGACGAATTCGCGGTCGATGGGAAAGGTGGTACCGGCGAGCGCCGCCGACCCCAGCGGCAGGCGATTGACGCGGCGGCGGGCGTCGCGCAGCCGTTCGCGGTCGCGCTCCAGCATTTCCACGTAGGCCATGAGATGGTGGCCGAAGGTCACCGGCTGGGCTACCTGTAGATGGGTGAAACCCGGCATGGGGGTGGCCGCGTGCGTCTCGGCCAGATCGAGGAGCGCGCCTTGCAGCGCTTCGATCGCTTCGACGATCGCGTCGATCTGATCGCGCAGCCACAGGCGCAGGTCGGTGGCGACCTGGTCGTTGCGGCTGCGCCCCGTGTGCAGGCGCTTGCCGGCGTCGCCCACCAGGGCCGTGAGACGTTTCTCGATGTTGAGGTGCACGTCTTCGTCGTCCAGCGACCAGGGAAACTCTCCGCGGGCGATCTCTTCGCGAATCCGGGCCATGCCGCGCTCGATGTCGGCCAGATCCTGGGCGCTCAGAATGCCCTGGCGCGCGAGCATCTTGGCGTGGGCGAGCGAGCCGCGGATGTCGTGCTCGGCGAGCCGCCGGTCGAAGGGGATCGAAGCGGTGTAGCGCTTGACGCGCTCGGAGACGGGTTCGGCGAAGCGCCCCGACCAGGTCTTGGCGGGCGTGTGCGGCGTGTCGGTCATGGTGATGAGCGGTGATCAGGCAAGGAAAGGGGCAATTATAAGGCCGCGGGGCGTCGAGGCGACGATGATAGAATCGCCGCATCCGTTGTTTGCCGCCGGCGCTCGTGCCCGCGTCGCCAGGGAGAAAGCATGACAGAAGAAAACTCGGCCTTTCCGCCGCCGTCACGCCTCGTCATCGCCACCCGCGAGAGTCGCCTCGCCTTGTGGCAGGCGCAATTCGTCAAGGCTAGGCTCGAGGCCCTCTATCCCGCCTGTCGCGTCGAACTCTTGGGCATGACCACCCGCGGTGATCGTATCCTCGACCGGCCCCTGGCGAAGGTGGGCGGCAAGGGGCTGTTCGTCAAGGAACTGGAGACGGCGCTGCTCGCGGGGGAAGCCGATCTGGCGGTGCACTCGATGAAGGACGTGCCGATGGTGCTCGACGAGGCGTTCGCGCTTCCCGCCACGCTCGCGCGCGAAGAGCCGGCCGATGCCTTCGTCTCGAACCGCTACGCCAGCCTCGACGATCTGCCGCCGGGCGCGGTCGTGGGTACTTCCTCGCTGCGACGCCAGGCCCAGGTCATCGCTCAGTACCCCTATCTGGCGGTGAGCCCCTTGCGCGGCAATCTCGACACGCGCCTGCGCAAGCTCGACGAGGGGCAGTTCGACGCCATCATCCTCGCGGCGGCCGGTTTGCGTCGCCTGGGATTGGGCGAGCGCATTCGGGCGGTGCTGCCGGTCGAGGTCAGCCTGCCGGCGGCGGGGCAGGGCGCACTGGGCATCGAATGCCTGGCCGAACGCGCGGAGGTGCGCTCCTGGCTCGCACCGCTCGGCGATCCCTTCACCACCGCCTGCGTGGCCGCCGAGCGGGCCTTTGCCCGGGTGTTGGGCGGCAGCTGTGAAGTGCCGATCGCCGCCTATGCCGTGCGCGAGAGCGGGGAACTCTGGCTGCGCGGCCGGGTGGCCGAGCCCGACGGCAGCCGTATCTACGGTGGCGAGATCCGCGGGCCGCTCGCGGAGGCGAGCCGTTTGGGCGAGACCCTGGCGCAGCGTCTGCTCGATGAAGGCGCGGCGGAGCTCGTCGCGACGCTCTCGGGCGGCGCGGCATGAGCGACTCGCCGCCCGCCGTGTGGGTGACCCGTCCGCGTGCGCAGGCCCGGCGGCTCGAGGCGATGCTGCAGGCACGAGGGTTTGCGCCGGTGGCGGCGCCCTTGCTCGCGATCGAACCGATCGAGGACGAGGAGCAAGAGGCGCAGGTCGCCGCCGCGCTGGATGACTATGCATGGGTCTTCTTCGTCAGCCGCACCGCCGCCGAGCTCGCCGTGCCGCGCCTTCGCCGTTACCGCGCCTGGCCGCCGGGTCCGCCGGTGATGACGGTGGGTGAGGGCAGTGCCGAATCGCTGCGCGCCCTGGGATTCTCAGAGGTCATCTGTCCCCGCGAGGGGGCGGATTCGGAGGCAGTGCTCGCGCTGCCCGAGTGTGCGCGCGCGGCCGTCTCTGGGCGGCGGGTGCTGCTCGTCAAAGGAGAGGGCGGGCGGGCGCTGCTCGCGCAAACGCTGATCGAGCGCGGCGCCCTGGTCGATACCTGGATATGTTATCGTCGCGTCCAGCCCCGATGGACGGCGGAAGTGCTCGCCCCCTTGCGCGAGCGGCGGCTCGCCGCCATGCTCCTCACGAGCAGCGAAGGGGTCATGAATCTGCCGGCCCTGGTACCGGCTGCCGATTGGCCGCTGCTTGTCGACGTGCCGGCCGTCGCGGCGCATCCGCGCATCGCTGCCGCGGCTACGACCCTGGGTCTGCGGCGTGTCGTCACGGCAGCGGCTCCGGGAGACGCGGGGCTGATGGCCACATTGGAATCCTTGCCCGCTGTGCAGGAGGGAAGTCGATGAACGAGCCGAAAACGAAAGAAAACACCGTGGAGGATACCGCGGCTGCAGAAAGCGTGGGTGCCACCGCTCCTTCCCCCGAATCCTCGCCCGAATCGGCAGGACAAGAAGCTACGTCCAGTCCTCCGCAGGGTGCTACGGGAGATCCACAGGGTGGGACATCCCACGCGAACGAGGCAGAATCGAGTGCCCCGTCCGCTCGATCCGGCCGTTCCTGTCGCCGCTGGGGCGGCTGGGCGTTGGCAGCCGGCGTCGTGGTGTCGCTACTTGCTTTGGGCGCCTACGCTTATGCGCGCCATGTCGTGCAGCAGGAGGCGGCGCAGCGCCAGGCGCTCGAGGAGCGACTCGTCCGGCTCGAACAAGGATCGCGACGCAGCGAGGAATCATTCCAGCAGCTCCAAGGTGCGCTGACCGTCCTCACGCAGCGGCTCGATGCCGTCCAGCGCACGCTGGGGCAGGTTCAAGGGCAAGTGGATGATCTGCGCGAGCTGGGCCGTTTGGTGGAGCGCCTCACCCAGGCGCTGAGCCGGCAGGACGAGCGACGCCTGCTCGTCGAGGCGCGTGACGTGCTCAGCTATGCGCAACGGCGCATCGACTGGGCGAACGACCTCTCGTCCGCGATTGCCGTGCTCGCCGAACTCGACGCGCGTTTGGCCAAGGAGAGCAAAGGGCTCTTCCTGCCCTTGCGTCAGGCGCTCGCCCGCGACTTGGAGCGTCTCCGCGGCGCCCCTCGGGTCGATCTCGACGGGATCCTCGCCCGACTCGATGCGCTGGAATCCCGTTTGCCGCAGCTCACCCTCACCTTCGCCGCGCCCGTGCCGGAGACGGCGAGCATCGCCCTCCCTCGGCACGGTGCCGACGCAGGGTCGGAGAATTCTTTGCCGCCGGGGGAATCACCTTGGTACCAAGGAATCTGGCAGACGATCCTGCATTGGGGCGACGCAATGCTCACATCCGTGGCTGGGCTGGTGCGTTTGGAGCGACTCGATGCGGTTGCGCCGGAGCTCCTTTCGCCGCAGATGCGCCTGGTGCTCGAAGAAAACCTGAGGTTGTGGCTCTCCAGCGCTCGACTCGCCGCCCAGAGTGGCGACGAGGCGCGTTACCGTGCCGCGCTCGATAAAGTACGAGAGGCGGTGGAGCGATTCTACGAACGTGATGATCCTGTCGTGGCCGCGACGCTCGCGGCGCTCGACGAGCTCACGGCACAAGCGGTCGGTGCGACGCGCCTCTCGCTCACCGACTCGTTCGCCGCGCTCGCCCGGATCGAGGAACGCCTGCAGGCCGAAGCGGCCGCTTCCTCCGCCGCCCCCCTGGNAGGCGAGGGAGCGAGCACCGCGCAACGCAGCGATTCGCCCGCGCAGCCAATCATTCAGCGTTTCCCTTGAGGAGAGCCCCATGAAAGCCTTGCTTACCTTCGTGCTCGTGGCGTCTTTGGCGGTGGCGGCAGGGCTCGCCATCGAGGGCGTGGATGGTTACGTGGTCTTCGTCGTGCCTCCGTGGCGTGCCCAGTTGTCTCTCACCCTTTTCGCATCGTTGGTCGTGGCGACCGTATTGGTTCTCTACGCCCTGTTGCGGCTGGGAAGCTCGCTCATCGCACTGCCCCGATCCCTACGCAATCGGCGCGAGGCATGGCGTTTGCGTCGGGCCACGCACACGCTGTCGCAGCTGGTGCGCGCCCATGTGCTGGGCGATGTGGTGAGGGTCCATCGTTTGGCGGACCGGCTCTCCCGATACCCCGACCTTTCCGAAGCCGGCGCGGCGCTCGCCACCGTGACGGCGCTCGATCGCGGCGATGAATCCCGAGCGGAGAACTGGCTTGCCCGGCTCCAGCGTTGGCCCGACGTTCGTGCCGTGCTGGAAGCCGAGTTCGGCGCACGATGCGCCCGTCCCGAACGCCTCCATGCGGCGATGGAGCGGCTCGCAGAACTGCGCGGTCTCCCCGAGGCCACGGCGCTGCGTCTGAGGCTGGAAGCCGCCAAAAGGGAAGAACGTTGGCAGGAAGTGCTCGAATCGGCACGTCGCTTGCGCGCGCTCGAAGCCATGGACGCGAGCGAAACGGCTGCCCTCATCCGGCAAGCCCACCTCGACGATGCCTCCTCCCGGCTGAGCTTGGGGGTAGACCTCGCCGCTTGGTGGAAACGGCTACCCAAGGAAGAACGCTACGATCCCGCTTTCCTCGTTTCCTTGGCAAGGCTGGCGCTCGACCGGGGGCAGGGCACGCAGCTCCGTCCCATCCTCGAGAACGCCTTGAGCAAGTGCTGGCTGCCGGAGCTGGTTCGGCTCTACCCTTACTGTGTCGAACCCGGCGCTCGGCAAGAGGCGCTCGTCCGGCTGGAAGCATGGCGCTTGGCGCACCCCGAAGAGCCCGCGGTGCTCGAAGCCCTCGTCGAACTCTGTCTCGAACTGCAGCTGTGGGGCAAGGCGCAGGACTATCTCTCGCAGTTGCGTCGGGTCGGTGCTGATCCTGCCGTACTGGAACGCTTTGGCTCGCGGCTGCGAGCGGGCACCGCAGATCGCGATGGCGCGACCCTTTCCGCTCCTCGAGGCGTGTTAGAATAGCGCCGTGGCGGGTCGCCCCGCATTGCGGCGCGGGAACCGGGTCAGGGCCGGAAGGCAGCAGCCCTAACCGCTCCCCGCAAGTGCCGGGGGTCCGGCTCGCCACCCTCCTCATACCCAGTACGACAGCCCCAACACCAAGGCCGCCCCGCCGACGAGCGGTAGGATCGCCCGCATTCCGCTTTGGCGAAGCCGGGGCGCGAATTCATGGATCAGCACGAACCCCATGGCCCCTGCTGCCAAGCCGGCCATCGAGAGCGCCTGTTCGGTGCCGACCAGACCCAGGCTTTTCGTCAGCAGCGCCACTACGGGTTCCACCGAGACCGCGGCGAAAGCCCAGACGCCCGCTTTCCTATCGGACCAGCCCGCCGCCGTGAGCAACCACATCGCCAGCACGCTCTCGGGCACGTTCTGGATCGCGATGCCCAAGGCAAGGCTGGGTCCCAGCACCTCACTCATGCTCAGCGCCAACCCTTCGGGCACGTTGTGCAGGGCGAGCGCAAACAGGAACAAGCGGGCCGAGCGCTCCTGCCCGGCCAGGGGCTCATGGCGGTGCGGCACCAACCGATCGAGCAGGGCCAACATGCCGGCCCCCAGGCCGAGCATCAGCATCCACCGGAGCATCGTTTGTACCTGCCCACCGTCCTGGGAGGCGATTTCTTGGATGGAGGGCAGGATGAGCCCTACGATCACGCTCGTGCCCATCACGCCGGCGGCAAAGATCTCGGCCGTGACAGGGGAAGCCAGCACCCACGACGACAAGGTGCGCGCGATCAGCAAGCCGCCGAGGGCCGCCGACAAGGAGAGGCAGACGAGGAAACCCCAAGGTGAAGCCGTCTTCAAGGGAACCAAGACCGCCGCGAACAGCACGGCCGCGCCCGCGAGCCAGATCGCCCATCCCAACGCGGCGCGAAACGCGCGCAAGGCACCGCCTTTCCGTTGCGTCGGCTCGTGCGCCGTGCCCATCGGGCCGAAGCGCGCCAAGACTTTGCTGATCATGGGATTCTCCTCGTGCTCGTGATCTCGTCCTGAAGAAAGGATAAGGTGTGAGGGCGCCAAATGCAAATGATATTGAGAAATGATCTCAATAAAAAATTCCCATCCCAGGGCGTTTCGTGGTGTCGTCGAGAGAATCCGGTAGAATTCTCCCTATGACACAGCTCGCCCTCGCCCGCAAATGGCGACCCCGCCGCTTCGAAGCGCTCGTGGGGCAGGACCACGTCGTGCGCGCCCTCACGCACGCGCTCGCCACGCAGCGGTTGCACCACGCTTATCTCTTCACCGGCACGCGCGGGGTGGGCAAGACCACCATCAGCCGCATCTTCGCCAAGGCGCTCAACTGTGAGCGAGGTATCACGCCCGAGCCCTGCGGTACGTGCGCCGCGTGCGTGGCGATCGACGCCGACCGCTTCCCCGATTACGTCGAGATGGACGCCGCCTCAAACCGCGGCGTCGACGACATGGCGGCCTTGCTCGAGCAGGCCGTCTATGCGCCGGTGCAGGGGCGCTTCAAGGTCTACATGATCGACGAAGTGCACATGCTCACCGGGCACGCCTTCAACGCCATGCTCAAGACCCTCGAAGAGCCGCCCGAGCACGTCAAGTTCATCCTCGCCACCACCGATCCGCAAAAGATCCCCGTCACGGTGCTGTCGCGCTGCCTGCAGTTCAACCTGCGCTCGCTGCCGCCCGCGCTCGTCGCCGAACACGCCGCCCGCATCCTGGAGGCCGAGGGCGTGCCCCACGATCGTGGCGCGCTCGAACTCGTGGGGCAGGCCGCGCGCGGCTCCATGCGCGATGCGCTCTCGCTCCTCGACCAGGCGCTCGCCTACGGGGCAGGAGAGGTGCGCGAGACGCAGGTGGCGGAGATGCTGGGCCTGGTGGCGAGCGCCACCTTGCGCGAACTCTTCGAGGCCGTGGCAGCGGCCGATGCCCCGGCTGCGCTCGCGCTCGCCGACCGGCTCGCCATGAGCGGCGCCTCGCTCGAATCGGCCCTGGCCGCGCTCGCGCAATTCGTGCATCAGCTCGCCGTGCTGCAGTTCGCGCCCGAAGCCCTGGAGACGCAGACGCGCGAGGCGCTCGCCCCGCTCGCGGCCCGGCTCGACCCCGAATACCTTCAGCTCGCCTACGACATCCTCACGCACGCGCGCCGCGATCTGGCGCTCGCGCCCGATCCCGCCGTAGGCTTCTCGATGGCCGTCTTGCGTCTGCTCGCCTTCGCGCCCCAGACGACCGCCACGCCCCCTTCCGCCGTGCCCGGCCCCGCCACGGCGCCGCGCAGTGAAACGACCCGTGCCACGCCGCGTCCCTCGCCAAGCGAGGATGCTTCGCCTCTGGACGAAAGAGAACGCCTGGATGCCGCGCCGTCGCGCTTCGAGCATGGGTCATCGACGGATGAGGTGGCCCACGAGGCGATCGGTGTTACGCCGATACGGACGGAAGCGGTGCCCGGGCAGCCTTCTTCGTCCGGTGCACATTCCGTGCGGGAGCCGCTCGTGTCTCGCCCGGGCGAGCAGGTACGGTCGGGTAGCAGCGAGGTCGATGCCTGGCACGAATGGTTTGCCGCCATGCGTCTCACGGGGCTCGCGCGCGAGTTCGCGCAACATTGCGTCTGCCGCGCGGTCCACGGCGATACGGTCGAGCTCCTGCTCGATGCCTCGCACCGCGTGCTGCTCGAACTACACCCG
Organism: Tepidiphilus baoligensis; assembly: GCF_012911495.1. Taxonomy (NCBI): domain Bacteria; kingdom Pseudomonadati; phylum Pseudomonadota; class Hydrogenophilia; order Hydrogenophilales; family Hydrogenophilaceae; genus Tepidiphilus; species Tepidiphilus baoligensis. The sequence goes on along the minus strand of NZ_JAAAUB010000019.1, from coordinate 1,251 downwards.
GAATGCGTCGATCGCATCGCCGAGGCGCTGGGCGAAGTGCTGGGGCGGCGCGTCCAAGTGCGCGTCACCGTGGCCGAAGTCGCCGATACCCCGGCGCAGCGCGAAGCCGAGGCCCGTCGCCGGGCCCATGCCGCCGCCGTCGGGCGGCTGCTGGCGCACCCCGTTACCCAGCGGCTCGTCGAACGGTTCGACGCCACGCTCGACGAGGCCAGCGTCACCTGGTCTAGTTCTTCAACTCCACCGCAAGGAACACGCCATGCTCAATAAGAACGCCCTCTCTGGCTTGATGCGCCAGGCGCAGCAAATGCAGGAAAACATGAAAAAAGTGCAGGACGAACTCGCCGCCCTCGAAGTCGAAGGGCAGGCCGGGGCCGGGCTCGTCAAGGTAATCATGACCTGCAAGTACGACGTGCGCCGCGTCAGCATCGATCCCTCCGTGCTCGACGACAAGGAGATGCTCGAAGATCTCGTCGCCGCCGCGGTCAACGACGCCGTGCGCCGGGTCGAGCAGACCACCCAGGAGAAGATGGCCGCCGTCACTGCCGGCATGCCTTTGCCTCCAGGCATGAAATTGCCTTTCTGAGCGTCCATGCCCACGCCGCTCGACGAACTCATCGAGGCGCTGCGCTGCCTACCGGGCGTCGGCGCCAGGAGCGCGCAGCGCATGGCGCACCACTTGCTGCAACGCGAGCGGCGCGGCGCGCAGCGGCTGGCCCGGGCGATCGAGGCGGCGCTCACCACCCTCACGCACTGCGCGCGCTGCAATGCCTTCAGCGAGACTACCGTGTGCGCCCGCTGTAGCGATCCGGCGCGCGACGCCACCCTCGTCTGCGTGGTCGAATCGCCCGCCGACATGGAAGCGATCGAACAAACCCACAGCTACCGTGGCCTTTACTACGTGCTGATGGGGCGCTTGTCGCCGCTCGATGGCATCGGCCCCAAAGAGCTCGAGCTGGAGCGTTTGCTCGAGCGGCTCGCTGCTCCAGAGGTGCGCGAAGTGGTGCTCGCCACCAACTTCACCAACGAAGGTGAGGCCACGGCACACTGGATCGCCGAACGCGTGCGAGCGCGTGGGTTGGCGGTCACGCGCCTGGCGCGCGGCGTGCCGCTCGGCGGCGAGCTCGAATACGTCGATCCTGCCACCGTGGCGCACGCGCTCATCGACCGCCGCCGGCTCGACGCCACCTGAAGCGTCGAGCCACCGCATTCCTCTGTTGTCAACAAATAGAACTGTCCGGTTTCGTAGCACAT
>NZ_JAAAUB010000018.1:0-33226 GCF_012911495.1 Tepidiphilus baoligensis | reverse complement strand
ACTCCAAATTCCCCGGAAAATGGGGGTTGATCGAGGTTCCCTGTATTTGCTCGAGCGGCTCGACCAGATCGTCACCGACCTCGGCTTTGGCAAGTACACCACGTCGGTGCCGGGCAGCTATCTCAACATGTTCATGTACACCCTGTCGTTGATGATCGGGACGGCGGGTTTGCCGCACGTGATCATGCGCTTCTTCACGGTGCCGAAAGTGCGTGACGCGCGCATGTCCGCGGGTTGGGCGCTGGTGTTCATCGCCATTCTCTACACCACGGCTCCGGCGGTGGCGGCGATGGCGCGTTACAACCTCTTGGCCACCGTCTACCCGGCCGCGCTGGAGAACAAGCCGCTGGTGGCTCCGGATCAGGGCATTCGCTACGACGAGCGCCCCGACTGGTTCAAGCGCTGGGAGCAGACGGGTCTGCTGAAATTCTCGGACAAGAACGGGGACGGGCGTATCCAGCACTACACGACAAGAACGCCGCGCTTCAGGCGAAAGCCGAGCAGGTGGGCTGGAAAGGCAACGAGCTAGACGTCAATGCCGACATCATCGTCATGGCCAACCCGGAGATCGCCATGCTGCCTGGCTGGGTGATCGGTCTGGTGGCGGCAGGGGCGCTCGCAGCGGCCCTCTCGACGGCGGCGGGCTTGCTACTGGCGATCTCTTCGGCGATCTCGCACGATCTGGTCAAGGGGGTGTTCAAACCGGATCTCGACGAGAAAGGGGAACTGCTCACCGGACGGATCGCGATGGTGGTGGCCATCCTCGTGGCGGGGTATCTCGGGCTCAATCCTCCAGGCTTTGCGGCCGGTACCGTGGCCCTTGCCTTCGGGATTGCGGCATCCTCGCTCTTCCCCGCGATCATGATGGGTATTTTCTCCAAGAAGATGAACAAGGAAGGGGCGATCGCCGGCATGCTCGTCGGTCTGTTCGTCACCCTCTTCTACGTGTTCGCGCACAAAGGCATCTTCTTCATCAAGGGGACCGAATACCTCGGGTTGATCGGTGGGGCGAACAGCTTCTTCGGGATTACGCCGGAAGCCTTTGGTTCGGTCGGAGCCATCGTGAACTTCATCGTCGCTTTCATCGTCGATAAATTCACCAAAGAGCCGCCGGCGCATATCCAGGAGCTGGTCGAGAACGTCCGCGTCCCTCGCGGGTCCCAGGTGATCAAGGGCGCCCACTGAGTACGAGCGGGTCTTGACTCCACAAAATCCGCCGGCCCAATCGAGGGCCGGCGGTCTTGCTTGAAGGAGGATCCCATGGCGGACGTCCACGTCGTCGTGAGTTTGGTGCTGAATTGGATATTGTTTTTGTCGCTGTTTCCGCTTTCTTTCATTTGGTTGAGGCGGGCGTTTCGTATCCTGTTTCTCAAGGATTTTTCCGAAGTCGCCTTACGGCGAGGTGAGCCGCCGCCCAATCCGGAGAAGTATGCGCCTTATACGGCCGTGATCAACCTCGTGGCCGGAGGCATTCTGGTTTATGTCATCTTCGGGGTCATCGCCGTGGGCATGCCTTTCGGCACCTGGACGGCGATCGCGGGTACCACCCTCTGGATGAAACTCTTCTTCGATTTTGCCTTGGCGCGACAGGCGCACTGGCAGGTCAAACCGCGTAAGGGTGGGCAGGAGCGCAACCCCTCACAGACGGTATAGTCTCTGCACGCTTTTGGTATCAGCCGTCATCCCGTTCGCCCCAGTGGCGAACTTGCCGTTCCCATCGGTTGGTGAGTAGTGCATAGACGGTGGCGATCGCGGTAAACAGTATCAAGGATACCGTCGAGAGCAGGAGAAAGCCGAGCGGGACCCCGCCGATGAGGAGCGTGTTGAGCTCCTCGGCATACCACACTACGCCGAGATTGAAGGCGAGCCACAGGGCGAGTAGCGCCAGCGTGAGCCGACGGGTACGCTGCCAGTACCATCGAGCCGCATTTTGGCGGTCGTCGTGCTCGGATGCGTTCATTGGGCTTGCAGCCGCACACTACGACGGACGTGATACACGGTGGCCAAGGGCGCGATCAGGCCAATGGCGATCACGGCCGTGAGCAGCATTCCCAGTTGGGAATAATCGGCCGGCACGAGGATGGTGCCGTCGGGGGCGCGTACTTCCCGCGTGACCACGAAAAGGGTGTTGAGATACTTCGTTCCGAGTTCGGACGCCGAGAGCGCCAGATTGGTGAACGAGGCCATCACGGCGAAGAAGGTCGCCTTGAGATGCTGGGGGGCCGAGTGCGCGATCCAGGCGAGCATGGGAACCATCGATACCTGCCCCAAGGGAGATTCCACGGCGGTGTTGACGATGGCGATGAAACGGGCATCGACCACGCCGTTCGTCATCTGGCTCGTCCATTCGTGCAGGCCGTGGTACATCCCCAGATAGGGCAAGGAAAGCAGGGCGCCGATCACCGAAAGGATCACCACGATGTCGAGAATGGAATGCTCGGCCATGAAGCGGCGGAAAATGAACAGTCCAGCCAGGGTGAGCACCGAACCGATCAAGGAGAGCTTGGCGAGGAAGGACTGATCGAAGCCAAGCTCGTCGATCATCCACCAGGTGAGTCCGGGACCGGCGGTGGGCGTGGCGCGAAAGACGAAGATTACGAGCGCAGTGCCGGCGAGCGTTCGCCGTGCGTTGGGGCTGAGTTCGCCCATGAGGCGGCGCATGAGGAAGAGGATCACGGCCAACGAGCCGACGAAAATCACTTCCTGATTGCCGGGAAAATCGAGTAACCCCATCGAGAGGGTGAATACGACGAAGATGAGGCTGCCCCACAAGAGCGGCCAGTTGGGCGCAGGGGCTTCCGTACCGAACTCCGGCCATAAGACCGGATCAAGCCCGAGTCGTGCATGACGACGCCGCTCGAGCCGGCGCAGCAGTGAAGCCAGCATGACGCCGGAAACGGACACGAGGGGGATCAGGAGCGCCAACTCATAGATACGTGCATACAGGGGGGCTTTTTCCTCGATCGACACGGCTTCACTGCCGGAGAAGACGAGGACGTTGGCAATCGACACCAACACGCCGCCACCGAGGATGGCGATGCGCCCCAGCGTCTGCAGCGTGGTGTGCATGAGCTTGACTTGCGCCTCGGGTAACGGTTCGCCGTTCTCGTCGCGCGTGGGGACGGCTTCGACCGTCATGGCGTCGGCCACCACGTCTTGCAGGACGTAGCCAAGCGGGGCGAGCAACACCGAGAGAACGTACCAGTAGGAGACGGGCCACAGCGCTGCCATCGCATCGCGTTGGCTCGTGAGGCCAATCATGATGAGCATGCTTGCGGCGATCAAAGCGGCGCCCAGCCAGACGAAGAACGCCTTGCGATGCCAGAAGAGATCGACGAGGTGTCCCAGGGGCATCTTCAGCGCCCACGGGATACCCGCCCAAAAACCGAGCGCGGCAAGGAAAGCCGCGGAGAGGTCGAGGTATTCCTTGACGAAAAACGTACCGGCAATGCCGGTGAGCCCCGAGATGCCCGCCGCGAGGTAGACCATCAGTGGCGGGAGAAAACTCCAGCGCCATTCGCGACCGAGCTCGATGACGTCGTCTTTCCACCAGCGGCGCAGGGCAAGGAGCAAGCGCAAGGGCAGCACGGGACGGGTCGTCATGCCGAATCATCCTTTGGCGCAAGGATGCGTACCGCCCCGCGGGCAGCGGGGCGGTCCAAGTCCGTACGATCCTTCCCGGGGAAGAAACGCACCGTGGGAAGGATCAGGGCAGCTCTTCGTAGAGGGGCAGCGTGAGGAATTCCGGGAATTCCTCGGTGAGCGCCATCTTCTCGAAGATCTTCGCCGCCTTGTCGTAGTTGGCGGTGTCTTCCCCTTGTGCCGTGACTTCCGCCTTGACTTTGGCGAGCTCTTCGGGGATGAGCGAGCGCACCAGCTCCACCGTGACCTTGCGCCCGTCTTCCAGCACGCCTTTGGGGCTGTAGATCCACTGCCAGACCTGGGCGCGGGCGATCTCGGCGGTGGCGGCGTCTTCCATCAGGTTGTGGATCGCCACGGCGCCGTTGCCGCCCAGCCAAGAGCCCAGATAATGGATGGCCACGTTGATGTTGTTGCGCAGCCCCCCCTCGGTGATGGGTTTCTCCGGCTGGAAATTGAGGAAATCGCGCGCGGTGAAGGTCTCGTCGCGCTGCTTGTCCCACTGGTTGGGGCGATCGCCCAACACCGCCTTGAATTCTTCCATGGCCACGTCGACCAGGCCGGGGTGGGCCACCCAGCCGCCGTCGAATCCGTCGTTGGCATCGCGCCGCTTGTCGTGACGTACGCCGGCCAGCGCCCGTTCGTTCGCTTCCGGGTCGTTCTTGATCGGGATGAGCGCGCTCATGCCGCCGATGGCCGGCGCGCCGCGTTTGTGGCAAGTCTTGACGAGCGCGAGCGCATAGGAGCGCATGAAGGGGACTTCCATGGTGATGCGGGCGCGGTCGGCCAGGCAGAAGTCCTTGTCCTTGCGGAACTTCTTGATGCAGGAGAAGATGTAATCCCAGCGCCCGGCATTGAGCCCGGCGGAGTGGTCGCGCAGCTCATAGAGGATCTCTTCCATCTCGAAGGTGGCGAGGATCGTCTCGATGAGCACCGTAGCCTTGATGGTGCCGCGCGGCAGCCCCAGTTCGTCCTGGGCGAAGCAGAAGACGTCGTTCCACAGGCGCGCTTCCAGGTGACTTTCGAGCTTGGGCAGATAGTAGAAGGGGCCTTGGCCGCGGGCGAGCTGCTCCTTGGCATTGTGGTAGAAGGCGAGGCCGAAGTCGAAGAGCGAGCCGGAGAGGCGCTGGCCGTCGACGGTGACGTGTTTTTCGTCGAGGTGCCAGCCGCGCGGACGGATCTGCAGCACGGCGATCTTGTCGGCGAGCTTGTATTCCTTGCCGTTTTCGGCCACGAAGTCGATTTTGCGGCGGATGGCGTCGTAGACGTTGATCTGCCCCTGCACCTGATTGAACCAGTTGGGGCTGTTGGAATCCTCGAAGTCGGTCATGTAGCTGTCCGCCCCCGAGTTGAAGGCGTTGATGACCATCTTGCGGTCGGCGGCCGGGCCGGTGATTTCGACGCGACGGCATTCGAGCGCCTTGGGCAGCGGCGCGATTTTCCACTCGCCCTCGCGCACGGCGCGCGTCTCGGGCAGGAAGTCGGGTTTCTCGCCGGCGTCGATACGTGCCTGGCGTTCGTTGCGCGCGCGCAGCAGCTCCTGGCGGCGGGGTTCGAAACGGCGGTGGAGCTTGGCGACGAACTCGAGCGCCTCGGGCGTGAGGATCTCGTCGAAACGGGGATGGAGCGGTGCGTGCAGTTGCACGCCTTGGGGCAAGGCGATGGTCATGGGGTTTCCCTCTCTTCTCGATCAAAAAAAGAAATAATAAAGCGTGAGTGCCGTTCCTACCAAGAGGATGAAGCGGCGCAGCCAAATCGCCGGCAGCCGGCGGGCGATGCGTCCTGCGAGATAGCCGCCCGCGGCGGCGGCCAGGAGCACCACCAGCGTGTGCGGCCAGCTCACGGCGCCGCCCAGGGTGAAAGTGAGGGCGGCCACGCTGTAGATCACCGCCGAGAGCCAGTTCTTCAGCGCGTTGATCTCGTTGATGTCCTCGATGCCCTGCATGGCGATGGCGGCGATCATCACGATACCCATGCCGGCGCCGAAGAATCCGCCATAGACCGACACGAGGAGCTGGAAGATCGTCCCGCCCCAGCCCAACGTTTGCCGCGGGCCAGCGCGGCGACGCGCCTCCAGCCAGCGGTTGATGCGCGGGGCGAGCGCGAAGAGGAGCGTGGCCGTGAGCAGTAGCCAGGGGACGAGGCGAGCGAAGAGGGCATTGCTCGTCACCAGCAGCAAGCCACCGCCCAGCGCACCGCCGAGAAACGCGGCCAAGGTGAGACGCGGCAGGTGCCGGCGGTAGCGGGCGAGCTCGCGGCGATAGGCCCAGGCGCTCGCCAGGCTCGCCGGCCACAAGGCCACCGAGTTGCTTGCGTTGGCGGTGACCGGCGGCAGGCCGATCGCGAGCAGCGTGGGAAAGGAGAGGAAGGTGCCGCCGCCGGCGATCGCGTTCATCGCACCGGCGCCGAACCCGCCCAGCGCGAGCAGGATCCAGTGGCTTGCCGTCATCGTCCCCTCCTTGGTGTGTTTCGTTCCCGGAACCGGGATTTTAGCCGGACGCGGTCGTGGAGGGCTCTTTTTGAGGAGGGCAGGAAGGGGGCGAGGCCGGGTTCCAGTCGCGGGGAAAACGCGCCAACCACGGACGCAATCGGAGGTCTTCTCTGATGATGTGATCGATCAGCCAGGATCGCAGCAGATCGAGAAGCGCACGGCGGGTGTCGTCGTCGAGCGCATCGAGCGTGGTTCGTTCGACCGGCTGGGCGAGAATGCGGGCGGTGAGGTCTTTCAGCTGCTGCTTGAGTTTTTCATGCGAGCGGTGATGTTCGCCGAGGTGGGGGTAACCCGCTGCCTGCTGGATCAACTCTTCGCGCGTAAAGTGCTCTTCGGTGTAGCGGGCGAGTTCGTCGAGCGCGATGGTGAGCCGGGCGAGCGAGGCGCGCTTGAGGATCAGCGACTGGATGCGGTCGACGAGTTCGATCAGCCAGCGGTGGTCCCGATCGATGGCATCATTGTGCACCGATAGTTCGTCGCGCCACTGGAGATGAAAGCTGGAGAAGGGGAAGGAATGGTCGGACATCGTTTTCCAGGATCGGAAGGAAAGCGTTGCGATGCGAACAAAATTTCAGCGATCCGTTCCGTGTTGCGCCGTTGCCGGCGTCCAGTCGGAGGGGAATCGTTCGATCCAGGGTTTGTATCGTAAATCTTGTTGAATGATATGGGTGATGAGCCATTCGCGAAACAGATCCAGAATGCGTTGCCGCAGTTCGGGTGCGAGGGCATGGACCGTGTTGCCGCCATGAGCCAGGGAGAGAATCTCGGCGGTGATCGTATGCAACTGATGGGTGAGGTCTCGATGCTGCATCGCGTGAGACCGGGCTTCGGGGTAACCGATGGCCTGTTGGATCGCTTCTTCGCGGCGAAAATGCGTGGCGGTATAGTCGGCGAGTTCGTCCAGTGCCTGGGTGAGTTCGCCGACCGAACTGTCGTGCGCCAGCATGCCTTGTACCCGGTTGATGAGCCCGATGAGACGGCGATGGTCGCGATCGATGGCATCATTCTTCACCGAAAGCGCCTCGCGCCATTGGAGCTGGAAAGCGGAGTCGGATGGCGTATTCATGGCATCGATTGCGTCGAGCAGATGCAGGGATTATATTGTCGAAATCCCTCTCGCTAGGACCAAATGATGCCGATTCGATCAAATCATCCCGATAGTTGCCCTCTATGCCTTGAGAATGAGGAAGAGGTGCTGTGGCGCGATGGCCGCTGTCGCGTCATCGACGTCCGCCATACCGATTATCCGGGGTATCTGCGCGTGATCTGGAACGAGCACGTCGCCGAGATGACGGATCTCGACGCGGACGATTGCATGCACCTGTGGCGGGTGGTGCTTGGCACGGAACGCGTGCTGCGCCGCCTCATGAGCCCGGACAAGATCAATCTCGCCAGCCTGGGCAACATGGTGCCGCATCTACACTGGCACGTGATTCCCCGCTACCGCGACGACACCCACTTCCCCGACGCCATCTGGGCCCCACCGCGCCGCCGCGGCCCTTCGCAGCATGCCGTGGTGCATCCCTCGGCGACGCTTGCCGCTGCCCTGCGGGTGGAGCTGGGTGGTAGCGGGGCGACGGCATTCGCTTGAATGTGCGGTAGAATCGTCCTCGCCGGCGCGCAAGGTGCCGGCGCCCGGAGGCGTGGCCGAGCGGTTGAAGGCAGCGGTCTTGAAAACCGCCAGGGGTTTGCGCCCCTCGTGAGTTCGAATCTCACCGCCTCCGCCAAATTTCATTTGTTTTCAATGAATCGTTAGAGGGCAAGCAAGTGTTTTCCACGGGTTGCCCAATTGGGTCGACAATGGCGTCTGCTTGTGCCGGTACCTGCCTCGAGCGTACCACGCCAGAAATGGGTGTCACGGAAAGCAGATACTCGAAAAGTACCGCGTCCTTATGCGGGAGACATGCAAAAGCTTGGGGTTGGGTGAAGGGCACAGAAAAAGATGACTGCTTGATTTTCAGCAGATAGTGCGATTCATCGGGACGCAAAAAACGCCTGAACGGTGTCTGTGGTGCCAGGGAGGGGATTCGAACCCCCAAGCCTCACGGCGGCGGATTTTAAGTCCGCTGTGTTTACCGATTTCACCACCCTGGCGCACGTGCCGCCGATTGTACTGGGAAAATGAAGGGCGGTGTAGAATCGCCCCACATGCTCCAAGTGATTATGCCATGATCGATGAACGGGAAATCGAGGCGCTACGCCGCCGTCTGGAACGCATACGCATACGGACGGATTCCGCTTGGTTGGCCGAAGAGGGCAGGCCTTTGCTGGCCTCGATCGATGAGCTGCTTCATCATTCGGTGGCCTTGACTTTTCCTCTGCCCGCCAGCGACGTGCTCGCTCTGCATCGGTTCATGACGACGGCGGTGGATCGTCTCGAAGAGTGGCTTCCCGATGCCAGGCGTAACGAGTTGGCGGGCAAATTCTTTGCCGGGTTCGCGTTGCGTCTCTATCTGTTGTCGACCATGACCCGGATCGTCTTGCCACCGGGATTCTGGCGCCTCCTCACGCAGCTGGGCCATGCTTATGCGGACAAGGAGCCCGTACGCGGAGAGCTGGCGTGGTTACTCGCGCTGGCCGCGGCCGATCCTCGATTCATGGACGGAAAAGAGCTTTTATGGGCGCTACGTTGGATTCAGAGCGCATCGCCCGTCATTGTCCTGTACGGCTCGGGCCAGAGTCAGGAAGATGGTTTCGTGATGTCTTTGTCGCTCGACGAGCCGCCGGAACCGAGAGCGTGGTTCTTTGGGCGTGAGAACGCTCCTCGGGCCACCTTGTTTTTTTCGCTCGAAGAGCTCGCCAAACGGGCAGAAGAGGAGATCCACCTGCTCGAAGGGGGGGGCTGGGCAACGCGTCGGCATCAGGAGGGTGGCTTGAGTGCCGATGGACGGGCGGCCTTGTTGCGTGAATTGCTCGATCGTTGGCGTTACGGCTGGCAGCGTCGCCTGCCGCGCAAGCCTTTCGATGCCATGGCCGAGTTACTCGTCGGCTGGGAGGCTGTGTTGTCCCATCGTCTCGGCTTGCCAGCTACCATCCATCCGGTTCGCGTCACCGATGTGAGCATCAGCGGCTATGAGTTGCGCTGGACGGACAATGAGGGACCGATTTTTTTTCCGGGACAGATCGTCGCGATCCGCGTAGGGGGGGATGTGCGCTGGGTGCTGGCGTTGGTACGCTGGTTGAGGCAGCATCCCAACGGTTTGCAGATGGGTATCCAGGCCTTGGGATTCGATCCCGAACCGGTCGCGCTGGGACAGGAGAAACCCTTGCCAGCGGGTACTTCGGCGCAAATGGCTTTGTCGGTGCGCAAAGCGCCTCCCTTGCGTCTGCAATCGGCGCTCGTCTGTACGAAGGGGACCGTTTGCGGTCCGAAATTGGTCGAGGCCAGCGAGTCGGCCGTGGGGAAGTGGCTGTTGCGGCAGGTGCATTTCATCCGGTTCGAGGCGCAGACACGCGACCTCGAAGTGTTTCAGTTCGAGGTCGATCCCTTCATGGAGGATTGATCTCCTGCTTCGTCGGTCTGCGCGGAGGCCGAATCGGGTTCGAGTGTATCGGGCCGCAAGCGTGAGGACGAGAGCGCACCGAGTGTGGCGGCCAAGGCTGCCCCGAGAAGGATGATCGTCCAGAGCAGATAAATCCAGACGAGAAAGATCGGCAAGGCGGCGAACGCGCCATAGACCAGGTCGTATGTGGCGAAACGGGCGATGAATATGGCAAATCCTCGTTGGAGGAACAGAAAGGCTCCTGTGGTGATGAACGCAGCGAGGAGTGCATCGCGAGATCGTACCGGGCGATGCGGGACGAGTTGATAGAGCGCCCAAAAAAAGCCCCAGATCAGGAAGAAGGAGACGAGTGGCGTGGCCAGCCCGACGTGCCCCGTGAGCTTGAGCGATTCCTTGGCCAGCTGTGTGGTCAGGTAGACGCCAATGCCGAATAGCAGGGGCCCCGCGGTCAGGACGAACCAGTAGGTGACCAGGCGTGCGCCGAGGGTACGTGCGCGACGTACGCGCCAGATGCGGTTGAAGGCCGATTCGATGGTCGACAAGAGTATCAGTGCCGTGACGATGAGCATCACGGTGCCGATCATCGAGAGTTTGGTCGAATTGGCGATGAATTCGCGGCTGTAGAGTGTGACGAGGCGCGAGACGGCTTCGGGCAAAAGGTTGGCGCTGAGAAACTCCTCTAGCGATTCGCCGACTTTCTCGAAGGCCGGAAAATTGTGAAAGACGAGCACGGTGATCGTCAGGAGAGGGACCAGCGCGAGCAACGTGGTATACGTCAGGGCTGCGGCTACCATGAGGCAGTCGGCACGGTACACGGTGTGCAGGAAGCGCCGAGCAAAGAGGCGTAGCCATCGAATCGGGTACATCGTGCGGGAAATGAACATGAGGGCCTTCTGCTCGAGCGACGAAGCGCCATGGTCGTATCAATGGGGATTGTATGGGAAAACGTGACGAGTGGGCGCTGGCGGCTTTCGTACTGGCGCTCGTACTGGCGCTTTGGTGCGTGCTGTGGGAGGGTTGGTTTGCCCCTCTGCGTCCCGGAGGGTCTTGGCTCACCTTGAAAGCTTTACCGATCGCTGCCGCGCTGCCCGGATTGTGGCGCGGCCGCCGCTACACGGCGCAGTGGGCTAGCCTCGTGAGTGTTTTCTATGTCGCCGAAGGGGTGATGCGCTGGAGTGATGGCGGGGGGGCGGGTTTTTTCGCCAAGATAGAGGCGCTCCTTGCATTCGCCCTCTTCGTGGCATTGCTCGCTTTTGCTCGGCGCTCGGGGCAGCGCGGGAAGGCATAGGCTGCCTCGAAACGACATCACGGCCGTTTGCGCGGGAGATGGCGAACGGGGGCGCGGGAGGCGGCCCCCGTCATGCAGATGGCCGAGCGCACACGGGCTCCCAACGCCGTTTCGCGGCCGGGCGACTTTTCTGGGCTGTGAACGGCGGCTACCGAAGGTGGCAGCCGCCTGGTCTCACAGCTGTGGGTTGATGCGTACGGCGTCGTGCTGCAACTTGTTGAGGGCGTTGATGTAGGCCTTGATCGAGGCGACGATGATGTCGGTGTCGGCTCCCAGGCCATTGACGATGCGTCCGCCTTTGCTCAGTCGCACCGTGACTTCACCCTGGGCGTCGGTTCCTTGCGTGATGGCATTCACTGAATAGAGCACCAGCTCGGCGCCGCTATGCACCAGGGCTTCGATCGCCTTGAAGGCGGCATCCACCGGCCCCGAGCCGTCGGCTTCGGTGGAATATTCTTTGCCGTCGATCGCGAGCGTGAGTTTGGCGTGTGGGGGTTCTCCCGTCTCGGAATGGATCATGGTCGAGACGAGCCGGATGCGTTCCTGTTCGCTGGGGGTGGGTTCTTCGGCCATGAGGGCGAAGAGGTCTTCGTCGAAGATCTCGTGTTTCTTGTCGGCCAGATCTTTGAAGCGGGCAAAGGCTTGGTTGAGCTGCTCTTCCGAGCCGATCTCGATGCCGAGCTCCTCGAGCCGGGCGCGGAAGGCACGGCGGCCGGAGTGTTTGCCGAGCACGATCTTGTTGGCCGTCCAGCCCACGTCTTCGGCGCGCATGATCTCGTAGGTCTCGCGGTGCTTGAGCACGCCGTCCTGGTGGATGCCCGATTCGTGGGCGAAGGCGTTCGCGCCGACGATGGCCTTGTTCGGTTGCACCGGGAAGCCCGTGATGGTGGACACGAGCTTGGAGGTGGGTACGATCTGCGTGGCGTCGATGCGCGTGTCGCAGGGGAAGGCGTCCTGGCGCGTGCGCACTGCCATCACGATTTCCTCGAGCGCGGCGTTGCCGGCCCTCTCGCCCAGGCCGTTGATGGTGCATTCCACCTGGCGTGCGCCGGCGAGCACGGCCGCGAGCGAGTTTGCGACTGCCAATCCTAGGTCGTTGTGGCAATGCACCGACCAGATCGCCTTATCGGAGTTGGGTACACGCTCGATGAGACGGCGGATCTTCTCGGCGTATTCGTGGGGCAGGGTGTAGCCGACGGTGTCGGGGACGTTGAGCGTGGTGGCGCCGGCTTCAATCACCGCCTCGAAGATGCGGCACAGGAAATCGAGCTCGGAGCGACCGGCGTCTTCGGCCGAGAATTCGACGTCGTCGGTGAAACGACGGGCGAAACGGACCGCCTCGACGGCCTGCGCGACGACCTCGTCGGGCGTCATGCGCAGTTTTTTCTCCATGTGAATGGGGCTGGTAGCGATGAAGGTGTGGATGCGCTGGCGCTTGGCCGGACGAATGGCCTCGGCGGCACGTTCGATGTCGGCCTCGTTGGCGCGGGCAAGCGAGCAGACTGTGGATTCCTTGATCGCTTCGGCCACGGCCCGTACCGCTTCGAAGTCACCGGGGGAGGCAGCGGCGAATCCTGCCTCGATCACGTCGACCCGCATGCGCTCGAGCTGGCGCGCAATGCGCAGTTTTTCTTCCTTGGTCATGGAGGCGCCCGGGCTTTGCTCGCCGTCGCGCAAGGTGGTGTCGAAAATGATCAAATGCTCTTTCATCGTTTTGCTCCTGAAGAAACGACACGGGGTCGCCGCCACGACGAGCGAGTCGCGGCAGACGGAAGGGATGACAGGAGGGGAGGGGGAGAGTGTATTTAGCGCGCGAGGCGCAGCAGCGGACCCAGCAGTAGGCCAGCCGTGAGAAGGAATGAGCGAGGCAAGACGCTGCGCGTATTCATGCGAAAAAATCTACACGGAAATTCGTATCGAAGCAAGCTTTTTCATCATTGAAAAAAACTATGATTGCTGCGATGCTCGGGTATAGAGGCTCTGCGCGTGGTCGTGGCGCGAAGCCGACGAGGCGCAGAATGAACGCGCCGCGCCATGCCGGCGCAGTGGCCACACGGAAAGTCATTCGATGGGTTCATCGGGTTTGCGTTTGTGGCGCCGGCGCCAGAGGGCGAGCACGTAGCCGGAAAGCGCATAGCCGAGAAAGAGAAGGAAGAGGAGCCCCGGATAGATCGACACGAGGGCGAAGGCGAGCACCACGCTCGCGGCGGCCACGAAGGGAAAGGATCGACGCAGATCGATGCTCTTGCCGCTCCAGTAGAGAATGTTGGTGACCATGGTGATTCCGGCAAAGGCGGTGAGGATGGCGGCGAGCCAGCGTAGCTCGGTTCCGGTCCATTCCAGGTCGTGGGCTACCCAGACGAATCCGGCCACCAGCGCGGCGGCGGCCGGGCTGGGCAACCCCTGAAAGTAGCGTTTGTCGAGCGCCCCGATGTTGGTGTTGAATCGAGCCAGGCGTAGTGCGGCACCTGCGCAGTAGAGGAAAGCGACGATCCAGCCGATCTTGCCCAGGGAGTGCAGTGCCCAAGTGTAGCTCAGCACGGCGGGGGCGACGCCGAAGGAGACCATGTCGGAGAGGGAATCGTATTGGGCGCCGAATTCGCTCTGGGTGTGGGTGAGGCGCGCGATGCGCCCATCGAGTCCATCGAGCACGATGGCGGCGAAGATCGCGACCGCTGCGGTTTGAAACCGTCCGTCGAGTGCTTGCACCACGGCGAAAAAACCTGCAAAGAGTGCCGCCGTGGTGAAGAGGTTGGGAAGGAGGTAGATGCCACGGCGCTTGGGCGGCGTGGCGCATTCCTGTGCTTCGGTCATGGGGTGGCCTCGTGTTCTGCCGCGGGGAATTCGGCGAGAATCGTGCTCGTCGCCTTGACCTTCTCACCGAAGACGACCCGTGGGCGGCTCTCCGGTGGTAGGTAGAGGTCGACGCGCGAGCCGAAGCGAATGAAGCCGTAACGCTGTCCGCGCGCGAGTCGATCACCCGGTTCGACGTAGCACAGGATACGGCGCGCCACCAGGCCGGCGACCTGGACGCAGGTGAGTTCGTGTCCGGTGTCGCTGCGCAGATGCAGGGCGTTGCGTTCGTTTTCACTGGACGCTTTGTCGAGCGCCGCATTGAGGAACTTGCCGGGGTGATACCAGCGGGCGACGACGGTGCCGTCGATCGGGCTGCGGTTCGAATGCACGTTGAACACGTTCATGAAGACGCTGATTTTGAGCGCGTCGCAGTCGCGCCAGGGGTCACGTGCCGGCTCGATGGCTACGATACGCCCGTCGGCCGGAGAAAGTACGGCCAGGGGCTCGGCGGGGACGGGGCGGGGCGGATCGCGGAAAAACTGGATCACGAAGAGCGTCAATAGCCACAGGGGCCATGCCCAGCAAAAGCCTCCGGTGAACTGTACGATCAGGGCAAGGAAGATGGCGGCGGCGATGAAAGGCCAGCCTTCACGGGCGATGAGGGGATGAGGGTAGTTGGAGGATGTCATCGTAGGGTCTCTCGTTTGGCTGATGTTATTCTACCGGATGGGCGCTCTGGCTTGGTGGATACTGCATTACCGATCGGGATCGGCGATAATCTCGCGTCGGGGTGTCGGCATCCCCGATGTGCGAGCCGATTCGATCAGGGAGAATGTCATCATGCTGGGTCTACGGGCATCAGGGAAGTGGCGCTGGTGGTGGGGGGTCGTACCGTTGATGGTGGTCGTGCCCGCTCTGGGGCAGGAAGACACCGCTGTGTCCGACGTCCCGGCCTCGGTTCGAACGCAGGCCGGCGTCCATGAGCCTCTGGTCGAAGGGGGAGGGCGCGCGGGTGAGCCGCAGTCGGTTCGCCCGCAGTCGGGGCCCGAAGAGAAAACCGAGGTCAAGCCCAAGGAGCTTTCCGTCGAACCCAAACCCGTTCGCCCTGCTCGCCCCTCTTCGCCTCGCTGGGATTACTCCGGGGAGAGGGGACCGGAACGGTGGGCGAAGCTGTCGCGGCAATATTTCTGGTGTGGGTTGGGAAAGAATCAATCGCCCATCGACATCCGGCTCGAAGAGGTGCTCACCACCGACCTGCGGGCGATCGAATTCCATTACCTTGCGCTCGACACCCGGCTGCGGATGGAGAACTCCCTCGTTACGGCCAGGCCCCTGGTGCCCAAGGCTACGATACAAGTCGAGCAGCGCCGCTTTACGCTCGAGACCGTGCAGTTCCATACGCCCAGCGAACATACCGATGGAGGCAATCATTATCCGTTGGAGGCACAGCTGATCCATCGGGACAAGGAGGGGAATCCGGCCGTGGTGGCCATTTGGTTCCGCCCAGGACAGGCCAATCCCTTGCTCGACGAGATTCTCGCGGCGACGAAGCAAAAAAATGCTTCCAAACGGACGATCGATTGGAGCAAGATTCTGCCGCCTTCGGCCGACTACTATCGGTATAACGGTTCGCTCACGACGCCTCCCTGCAGTGAAGGGGTGCGTTGGTACGTAATGTCGGAAGCGGTCGAGGCGAGTGAGGATCAGCTACGGTCTTTCCGCGCCCTTACGGGCAAAAACAACCGCCCGGTTCAACCCCTGAACGCACGTCGCGTGCTGGAGTAGCAAGGGCCCCCGGCTGGCGCCGGGAAAGCGTTTCAGGGCGCCTCGAATGACCTGCTGGGCGGCCATCTGGCGGCGTTCTCCGGTGCCCGGGTGCCCGCCGCCTACCGTTCGCAGCGGGTCTTGCACTCGGCACTCCGGGTACCGGCCCTGCAGCCGCTCGCGACGGTTTTTCGAGGCAGCCGTTACATGCCGACGTAGATCGGTCCTTGGCCACCTTGCGGCGGCACCCAGTCGATGTTCTGCGTCGGGTCCTTGATGTCGCAAGTCTTGCAGTGCACGCAGTTCTGTGCGTTGATCTGCAGGCGTGGCGTGCCGTCCTCGCGCACGATCTCATAGACTCCGGCCGGGCAGTAGCGCTGCTCGGGGGAATCGTAGATCTTGAAATTGACGTCGATCGCCACTTTGGGGTCGCGCAGCACGAGGTGGCAGGGCTGGTCCTCGTCGTGGTTGGTGTTGGAGAGGAAGACCGAGGAGAGCCGATCGAAGGTGAGCACGCCGTCGGGCTTGGGATAGGCGATGGGCGTGCATTCGGCAGCGGGCTTGAGCAGGGCGTGATCGGGTGTGTCGCGGTGCAGCGTCCAGGGCGCCTTGCCGCGGAAGACCATCTGGTCGATGCCAAAGAGCAGCGACCCGGCCCATAGGCCCTTCTTCATGAGCGGTTTGAAGTTGCGGGCGCGGTAGAGCTCTTCGTGCAGCCAGCTGCGCTCGAATGCTTCGGGGTACTCGGTGAGCTCGTCGTGGGCCCGGCCGGCTGCGAGCGCGGTGAAAGCGGCTTCCGCCGCCAGCATGCCGGATTTGATCGCCGCGTGGATTCCCTTGATGCGCGAGGCGTTGAGATAGCCCGCGTCGTCGCCGATGAGCGCACCGCCGGGGAAGACCGTCTTGGGCAGCGCTTGCAGGCCACCGGCCACTAGCGCCCGCGCGCCGTAGGCGATGCGTTTGCCGCCTTCGAGCATGGAGCGGATGGCGGGGTGGGTCTTGAGCCGCTGGAATTCCTCGAAGGGCGAGAGATAGGGATTGCGGTAGTCGAGGCCGACGACGAAGCCGATCGCCACCAGAGGGCCGTCGTCGAGGTGGTAGCAGAAGGAGCCGCCGTAGGTGTCGGGGTCGAGCGGCCAGCCGGCGGTGTGCATCACCAAGCCCGGTTCGTGCTTGGCCGGGTCGATTTCCCACAGCTCCTTGATGCCGATGCCGTAGGCTTGCGGATCGCGTCCTTCGCGCAGCTTGAAGCGCTGCTCGAGCCGTTTGCCCAGATGCCCGCGGCAGCCTTCGGCAAAGAGCGTGTAGCGCGCGCGCAGCTCCATGCCCGGTTGATAGTTGGGCCCCGGAGTGCCGTCTTTTTGCAGGCCCATGTCGCCGGTGACCACACCGAGTACGCGACCGGCATCGTCGTAGAGCACGTCGGCAGCGGCAAAGCCGGGATAGACGTCGATTCCCATGGCTTCGGCCTGCTCGCCCAGCCACTTGACGAGGAATCCGGCGCGGATGATGTAGTTGCCGTGGTTTTGGAAACACGGTGGCAACAGGGCGTTGGGCACTTTCATCGCTCCGCCTTCCTTGAGGAAGAGGAAGCGATCTTCGCGCACCGCGGTTTTTACCGGCGCGCCGCGTTCCTTCCAGTCGGGGATGAGTTCGGTGAGCGAGCGCGGATCGAGCACGGCGCCCGACATCGTGTGCGCGCCCAATTCGGAGCCTTTCTCGATCACGCACACCGAGAAATCCTGCCCTTTCTCGGCGCAGAGCTGCTTGAGACGGATCGCTGCCGCGAGCCCTGCCGGGCCGCCGCCGACGATCACCACGTCGAATTCCATCGCTTCTCGTTCCATCTTCGGGAGTCCTCGCGCTACAATGAGATGAAAGGCCATACGCTGCCGTATGTTGGCAGAAAAAGGGCCGACGATCAATCACACATTCGAGGAGGATCGATCATGACACACCGCCCGGCCCATGCCCGGAAAGTTTTGACGACCACCATCCCCGTGCGCTGGGGCGACATGGACGCTTTCGGCCATGTGAATAATACGATCTATTTTCGTTATTTCGAACAGGCGCGCGTGGAATGGCTCGAGGCGCTGGGCTATCGGGTGGTGGCCGGCGTGTCGCCCTCGCCGGTACTGGTGCATGCAGACTGCAATTTCCTCAAGCCGGTCACCTATCCGGCCGTGTGCGAGGTCACGGTGTATGCCGGTGAGCCGGGACGCTCCAGCGTGACGAGTTGGTACGAGCTGCGCTTGGTCGGCGACGAGGCCCTCTACGCCACGGGTTCCGGTAAGATGGTGTGGGTGGACGCCGCGACCGGCCGCTCCACGCCCTTGCCCGACGACCTGCGCCGGGCGTTGATGAGTGCTTCCGGTTGAGGCAGTCGGCAAACAATCATAATAAATTCACGAAAGAGGAGGAAGGACATGAGCGAGACGAACCCCATCTGGGTCCCTTCGGCCGAACGGGTGGCGAGCGCCACGATCACGGCGTTTACCCGCCACGTCGAAGCGCGCTGGAACCGGAGTTTTCCCGACTACGCGGCCTTGCATCGCTGGAGCATCGAGCATCCCGAGGAATTCTGGGTCTCGGTGTGGGAAGAGTGTGGCGTGATCGGCGAGCGCGGCGAGGTGGTGCTCGTCGATGGTCACAAGATGCCCGGGGCGCGCTGGTTCCCGCAGGCGCGGCTCAATTTCGCCGAAAACCTGTTGCGCCGACGCGACACGCGCGAGGCGATGGTCTTCTGGGGCGAGGACCGGGTCAAGCAGCGCTGGAGCTGGGAAGAGCTGTACCTCGAAGTGGCGCGTGTGGCCCGGGCGTTGGCCGAAGCGGGGGTGACGCGCGGCGATCGGGTCGCGGCCTACATGCCCAACATGCCGCACACGATCATCGCCATGCTCGCCACGGCGAGTCTGGGGGCGATCTTCACCTCCGCTTCCCCCGATTTCGGCGTGCAAGGGGTGCTCGATCGCTTCGGCCAGACCGAGCCCAAGGTGCTCTTCACCGTCGATGGCTACTGGTACAACGGCAAGGCGGTCGATATCCGCGGCAAGGTGGCCGAGGTGGTACCTGGTCTCCCCTCGGTGCGCCGGGTCGTGGTCACGCCCTACCTCGAGGCGCTGCCCGATCTCTCGATGATCGATCGCGCGCTGGGCTGGGCCGAGTTCACCGCGCCGCACCGTGAGGCGACCGAGATCGACTTCGTGCGCCTGCCGTTCGATCATCCGCTCTACATCCTGTATTCCTCCGGCACCACGGGGCTGCCCAAGTGCATCGTGCATTGTGCCGGCGGGGTGCTGCTGCAGCACCTCAAAGAGCACAAGCTGCACGGCGACGTCAAACCCGACGACCGCCTCTTCTACTTCACCACCTGCGGCTGGATGATGTGGAACTGGTTGGCCTCGGGGCTGGCCTCGGAGGCGACGCTGCTGCTCTACGACGGTTCGCCCTTCGTCAAGGACGGCGCCATTCTCTTCGACTACGCCGACGCCGAGCGCATGACGCATTTCGGCACTTCGGCCAAATTCCTCGACGCGGCGGCGAAAAAGGGGCTCGCGCCGATCGAGACGCACCGGCTCGACACCGTGCGCGCGATGTTCAGCACCGGCAGCCCCCTCATGCCCGAGGGCTTCGATTACGTCTATACCCGCATCAAGCGCGACCTGTGCCTGTCGTCGATCTCCGGGGGGACCGACATCGTCTCCTGTTTCGTGCTGGGCAACCCGACGCTGCCCGTGTGGCGCGGGGAGATCCAGTGCAAGGGGCTGGGGATGGCGGTGCAGGTGTTCGACGAGAACGGCAATCCCGTCGTCGGGCAGAAAGGCGAGCTCGTGTGCACCCGCCCTTTCCCCGTGATGCCTCTCGGATTCTGGAACGACCCGGACGGCAGCAAGTACCGCGCCGCCTACTTCGAGCGTTTCCCCGGCGTGTGGTGCCACGGTGATTACTGCGAGGAAACGATCCACGGCGGTTTCGTCATCTACGGCCGCTCGGACGCCACGCTCAACCCCGGCGGGGTGCGCATCGGCACGGCCGAGATCTACCGTCAGGTGGAGAAACTGCCCGAGGTGGAGGAATCCATCGTCATCGGTCAGGATTGGCAGGGCGACGTGCGGGTCGTGCTCTTCGTGCGCCTGCGCGAAGGCTTGGTGCTCGACGACGACTTGCAGGAAAAAATCCGCCGCGTGATCCGCGACAACACCACCCCGCGCCACGTTCCGGCCAAGATCGTGCAGGTACCGGACATTCCGCGCACCAAGAGCGGCAAGATCGTCGAACTCGCGGTGCGCCAGGTGGTGCACGGCCAGCCGGTGAAAAACGTCGAGGCGCTCGCCAATCCGGAGGCGCTCGAATACTTCCGCGATCGTGCCGAGTTGAAGGAGTGACAAAGGAGAACCCCATGAAAATGTGCACGGCAGAGGCGACGTTGCTCGTCGTAGATATTCAAACGGGGCTTTTGCCGGCCATCGCCGACGGGCAGCGGGTGTGTGAGGCCGCCGCCTGGCTGTTGCGGCTCGCCGGCATGCTCGACGTGCCGGTGGTCGTGAGCGAGCATTTTCCCGACAAGATCGGCGAAACGGCGCCGGAGTTGCTCGAACTGCTGCCTCCTTCGGCCGAGCGGGTACGCAAGACCGCTTTCTCGGCGGTGCCCGACGGCGTGCTCGCGCACACCGCGGTGGGGCGTGCCGGTCAGGTGGTCGTGGCCGGTACCGAGGCCCACGTGTGCGTCTTGCAGACGGTGCTCGATCTGCTCGAGGCGGGAAAGCAGGTTTTCGTGGTGGCCGAGGCGGTCGGCTCGCGCCGCGCCGAGGATCGTCTGCTCGCACTCGAGCGGATGCGTCAGGCAGGGGCGGTGGTGGTCTGTCGCGAGATGGTGGCCTTCGAATGGCTCGAGCGCGGCGGCACGGACGTCTTCCGCGAAGTGCTGCGCACCCTGATCCGTTGAAGAGCGGAGCGTTCGCGAAGCGGCCGGGATCGGCTATCATTCGCTTTTCCAGCCAATCCACGTTCCCATGACCAAGTACGTGTTCGTGACCGGCGGCGTGGTCTCCTCGCTCGGCAAGGGGATCGCCGCTGCCTCGCTCGGGGCCATCCTCGAATCGCGCGGCATCCGCATCACCCACCTCAAGCTCGATCCTTACATCAACGTCGATCCGGGCACCATGAGCCCGTTTCAGCACGGTGAAGTCTTCGTCACCGAAGACGGCGCCGAGACCGACCTCGACCTCGGCCACTACGAGCGTTTCACCCACGCCAAGATGAGCCGGCGCAACAACTTCACCACCGGCCAGATCTACGAATCCGTCATCCGCAAGGAGCGCCGCGGCGAATACCTCGGCAAGACCGTGCAGGTGATCCCGCACATCACCGACGAGATCAAGCGCTTCATCGAGCGCGGCGCCGAAGGGGCGGACGTGGCCATCGTCGAGGTGGGCGGCACGGTGGGCGACATCGAGTCGCTGCCCTTCCTCGAAGCCATCCGGCAGATGGGCATCGAGCTGGGCCCGCAGGGCGTGTGCTACATCCATCTCACGCTGCTGCCCTACATCGCCGCCGCCGGCGAGCTCAAGACCAAGCCCACGCAGCACTCGGTGAAGGAATTGCGCGAGATCGGCATCCAGCCCGACATCCTGCTGTGCCGCGCCGACCGGCCCATTCCCGAGGAAGAGCGGCGCAAGATCGCGCTCTTCTGTAACGTGCGCCCCGAGGCGGTGATCGAGTCGCGCGATGCCGACACCATCTACCGCATTCCCTTGCTGCTGCACGAGCAGATGCTCGACGAGATCGTCTGCCACAAGCTCGACATCCTCGCCCGCCCGGCGGATCTCTCCGTGTGGCAGCGCATCGTCGACGCCTGGAAACACCCGCAGACCGAGGTCGACATCGCCTTCGTCGGCAAGTACGTCGATCTCACCGAATCGTACAAGTCGCTGGTGGAAGCGCTCACGCACGCCGGGCTGCACACCCGCTGCCGCGTGAACATCCACTACATCGATTCCGAAGTGCTGGAAGACGAAGGCTGCGCAGTGCTCGCAGACATGGACGCCATCCTCGTGCCCGGCGGCTTCGGGCGGCGCGGCACGGAGGGCAAGATCCTCGCCATCCAATACGCGCGCGAACATCGCATCCCTTATCTGGGCATCTGCCTCGGCATGCAGCTCGCGGTGGTCGAATTCGCCCGCCACGTCGCCGGGCTCGAAGGCGCGCACTCCACCGAGTTCGACCCCGAAACGCCGTATCCCGTGGTCGGCCTCATCACCGAATGGCAGGATCGCAGCGGCAAGATCGAGCGGCGCACCGAGGAATCCGACCTGGGCGGGACCATGCGTTTGGGCGGCCAGGTGTGCCTGCTCGCCGAAGACACGCTCGCCCGTCGCATCTACGGCGCGCCGCAGGTCGTCGAGCGCCACCGCCACCGCTACGAGGTGAACAACCGCCTGCTGCCGCTGCTGCAGGAGAAAGGGCTCGTGGTCTCGGGCCGCGCGCCCGGTACCGATCTGTGCGAGATGATCGAGCTGCCGCAGGACGTGCACCCCTGGTTCGTCGGCTGCCAGTTCCACCCCGAATTCACGTCCAATCCGCGTGAAGGGCATCCCCTCTTCATCGCCTATGTCCAGGCGGCACTGGACGCGCGCCGACGTGCCGGGCGTCCCACGGCGATCGCATCGTTCAAGGAGACGGTATGAAACTTTGCGGATTCGAAGTTGGGCTCGATCGGCCGTTCTTCCTCATCGCCGGCCCCTGTGTGATCGAATCGCGTACCCTCGCGCTCGAATCGGCGCAGGCGCTCAAAGAGATCACCGCTGCGCTCGGCGTGCCCTTCATCTACAAGTCGAGCTACGACAAGGCCAACCGCACCTCCAGCAAATCCTTCCGCGGCTTGGGCATGGCCAAAGGGCTGGAGATCCTCGCCGAAGTGCGCGAGCGCGTGGGCGTGCCGGTGCTCACCGACGTGCACACCGAAGCCGAAGTGGCGCCGGTGGCCGAAGTGGTCGACGTGCTGCAAACGCCGGCCTTCCTCTGTCGCCAGACCGACTTCATCCAGGCCGTGGCCGCGAGCGGCAAGCCGGTCAACATCAAGAAGGGGCAATTCCTCGCTCCCGAGGACATGGCGAACGTGGTGGCCAAGGCCAAGGAAGCCAACGGCGGAGCCGACACCATTCTCGTGTGCGAGCGCGGCGTGAGCTTCGGCTACCACAACCTCGTCGTCGACATGCGGGGGCTCGCCATCATGCGCGCCACCGGCTGCCCCGTGGTGTTCGATGCCACCCATTCGGTGCAACTGCCCGGCGGGCAAGGGCAAGCTTCGGGCGGCCAGCGCGAATTCGTGCCCGTGCTCGCCCGGGCGGCGGTGGCCGCCGGCATCGCCGGGCTTTTCATGGAATCGCACCCCGATCCCGACAAGGCCCTCTCCGACGGCCCCAACGCCTGGCCCATTCCGCGCATGGCCGAACTGCTCGAAACGCTCGTTGCGCTCGACCGAGTGGTAAAGCAGAGAGGATTCATCGAACAGGAGATGATGTGATGGAGGCGAAAGCCTATGTGATCGTCGTCGCCCGTCGTGCCGACCATGATGCGCTGGCGCGCTATCGGGAACTCTCTGCTCCGGCGGTGGCCGAGCACGGCGGACGTTACCTCGCTCGTGGGGGCCGCTTCACCGTGCTCGAAGGGCAGTGGCAGCCGCAGCGCGTGGTCATCGTCGAATTCCCCTCGTTCGCGGCGGCGCAGGCGTTTTATGACTCGGAATCCTATCGCGCGGCCCGGGCGGCGCGCGAAGGATTGGCCGAGTTCGACATGTTGGTGGTCGAAGGACTGCCGTCAGCGTGAACGATTTTCCCTTTCGTTTTTGGAGCATGAAATGAGTGCGATCGTCGATATCGTCGCGCGGGAGATTCTCGATTCCCGCGGCAATCCCACCGTCGAAGCGGACGTGTTGCTCGAATCCGGCGTGATGGGACGCGCCGCCGTCCCTTCCGGCGCTTCCACCGGCTCGCGCGAGGCCATCGAACTGCGCGACGGCGACTCCGCCCGCTACCTCGGTAAGGGCGTGCTGCGCGCCGTGGAGAACGTCAACACCGAGATCTGCGAAGCGCTCCTGGGGCTCGATGCCGAGGAGCAGACCTTCATCGATCAGACGCTGATCGAACTCGACGGTACCGAGAACAAATCCCGCCTCGGGGCGAACGCGATGCTCGCCGTGTCGATGGCGGTGGCCAAGGCCGCGGCCGAGGAGGCGGGGCTGCCGCTCTACCGTTACTTCGGCGGCTCCGGGCCCAAGCAGATGCCGGTGCCGATGATGAACGTCATCAACGGCGGGGCGCACGCCAACAACAGCCTCGACCTCCAAGAGTGCATGATCATGCCGGTGGGCATGGGCACGTTCCGTGAGGCGCTTCGCTGTGGCGCCGAGGTATTTCAGCACCTGAAAAAGCTCGTCGACCGCAAGGGGCATCCCACCACCGTGGGTGACGAGGGTGGTTTCGCGCCGAACGTGAAGAACACCGAAGAGGCGCTCTCGCTCATCCTGGAAGCCGTCTCCGCCGCGGGCTACGAACCGGGGCGCGACGTGCTGCTCGCGCTCGACTGCGCGAGCTCCGAATTCTACAAAAACGGCGAATACGTACTCGCCGGCGAAGGGCTCACCCTCTCGTCCGAAGGCTTCGCCGACTATCTCGCGGCGCTGGTCGACAAATTCCCCATCGTCTCGATCGAAGACGGCATGGCCGAGGGCGACTGGACGGGTTGGAAGATCCTCACCGAGCGCCTGGGCAAGAAAGTGCAGCTCGTGGGCGACGACCTCTTCGTCACCAACACGCAGTTGCTCGAACGTGGCATCCGCGAGGGCGTGGCCAATTCCATCCTCATCAAGATCAATCAGATCGGCACCCTCACCGAGACCTTCGCCGCCGTGGAGATGGCCAAGCGCGCCGGTTATACCGCCGTGATCTCGCATCGCTCGGGCGAGACGGAGGATTCGACCATCGCCGACATCGCCGTGGGGCTTTCCACCGGCCAGATCAAGACCGGGTCGCTGTCGCGCTCCGACCGTCTGGCAAAGTACAACCAGCTGCTGCGCATCGAGGAAGATCTCGGCGACACCGCTCGCTATCCGGGGTTGGCGGCCTTCTACAACCTGCGTACTTTGTAATCTGGGGAGAGGCGTGAGTCTGTGGGTGCGGCTGATCCTCGTCGTGCTGCTCGTGCTCGTGCAGTATCAACTGTGGCTCGGCCGCGACGGTCTGCTGCATCGGCAACAGCTCAACGCCCGCCTTCATGAGACCATCCAGAACAACGAAGCGCTCGCCGCGAGAAACGCCGCCGCCGCGGCCGAAATCGAAGAGCTCAGGCGCGGCGGCGAGGCGCTCGAGGCGGTGGCACGGGGCGCGCTCAACTATTTGCGTCCGGACGAAGTGCTCCTGACCTTGCCCTCTGCCCAGACGAACGCTCCTTCTCCGTGAAGCCGAGTTAGTCGATTCGTCGCAATGCGGTTCGATAGTATCTTGCGGCAACGCGGTAGTGCGCGGCGTTCGCCTGTAATCCTGCCACTTCTTCGTCGGTCAGGGTACGGATCACTCGCCCCGGCGAGCCGACCACCAGGCTGCGCTCGGGGATCACCTTGCCTTCAGGAATGAGCGCGTTCGCACCGATGATGCACTGTGCGCCGATCACCGCCCGGTTGAGGATCACCGCGTTGATGCCGATGAGGCAGCCATCCCCCACGGTGCAGCCGTGCAGCATGGCCATGTGTCCAATATTCACCCCGGCACCGATGGTGAGCGGCACGCCCTCGTCGTCGTGTAGGATCACCCCGTCCTGAACGTTGGTGCCGTCGCCGATCACGATCGGCTCGTTGTCACCGCGCAGCACGGCGTTGAACCAGATCGAGACTTCGCGCCCCAGCCGCACGTCGCCGATCACCTCGGCGCTGTCGGCCACCCAACAATCGGGACCGAGCTGTGGGCGCTTGTCGCCCAAGGCATAGAGTGCCATGGTTTCCTTTCCTTCGTCGTTGATCCAATGGATTGCGCGTAAGGATATCATGCTCGTCTGTGCGCTGCAGCAAGACCGTCATCCGAGGCGCAGCCCTGTAGGGTTTGCCGTGCGCTTGTATTTTTCGCCGGCTTGGGTATAATGGCGAACTCGTCGGGGCGTAGCGCAGCCTGGTAGCGCACTTGCATGGGGTGCAAGGGGTCGCGAGTTCAAATCCCGCCGCCCCGACCAAGAATTCGCAAGGCTTACGTGATCGCTCGCGTAAGCCTTTTTTCTTTTGTGCTGCATTGCCTTCCCCCTCGTCCCAGGCTAAACTGTATCCCGTTGGCTTGGGAGGTTTCCTTCATGATCGGCCAGTTCATCGAACGGCGCCGCGAGCGCCGCATCCCTCTGCCCGGCGGCATTCCTGCCCGGGTGCTCTCCCCGCGGGGGGAAGTGCACGATGCCGTCTGCTTCGACCTCTCGGTGGGCGGCATGGCGCTGCGCACCAACTATGTCCCTTCCGCCGAGGAAATCCTTGCCGTTCAGCTCGAGCAGCCCGGCGGGGTGCACGGCATGCCGGCGCGCCCGCTGCGGGTGCGCCTGGAGGTGCGCCGCTGCCTCGGGCTCGAAGGCGGCACCTGGCGCTGCGAACTGGGCGGGCGAATCGTGGAGGTTCTCTCGTGATTCAGCCGCGGCGCAGGGCGAGCCACGCCGCGAACCCGGCGAAGAACGCGAACCACAGCGCCGACCAGTTGGCGATGGTCAGCCCGAGGAAAGTCCAATCGATGGCCGTGCATTGCCCCTCGCCGGCGAACACCTTGGGCAGCCATTCGGCGAGCGGCAGCGTCTCCACCAGGTAATCCAGCCCGGGACCGCAGGCGAAAGGGTCGGCGGGCGGGTGCCGCTGCAGCCAG
This sequence comes from Tepidiphilus baoligensis, assembly GCF_012911495.1. NCBI lineage: Bacteria > Pseudomonadati > Pseudomonadota > Hydrogenophilia > Hydrogenophilales > Hydrogenophilaceae > Tepidiphilus > Tepidiphilus baoligensis. The sequence goes on along the minus strand of NZ_JAAAUB010000018.1, from coordinate 6,859 downwards.
CTCTGCCACAGCGCCGTGCCCAGCCCGCCCAGGGCGCACAGCAGCATTGCACCGGCGCAGGCCCGGGCCGCGAGCTTGCGGGTGCCGAGCATCGTACCCAGGAGCGCGAAGAGCCCTACCCCGAAGAAGGCGATGCGCTGCAGGATGCACAGCGGGCAGGGCTCGAGCCCGAGGCCGTGCTGCAGGTAGAGGCCGAAGGTAAGCAGCGCCGCCACGGCGAGGGTGGCGGCGAGGAAGATCGCGCGCACTGGCAGGGATGGGGTCATGCTCGACTCGTCGAATGCGGCCGTGCCATTGTACCCCGTACCGCCCCTCGAGCCTGGTTCCGTAAAGCGCACTCCATCGTCCGGGTTCAGCGCCAGCAGCCGGCCGGGCCCTTGGTGCCGGCGCTATCCAGGGTGAGAGTGGTGCAGCCGGTGTCGCGCGTCTGCGCTCCTTGGGCTTTGGCTTGGAGGGCGTAGCTCGTATCGGACAGTGTCCCGTCAAATTCAAAGGTATAGAAGCTGCTCAACTCGGTCGTACACGAGAGCGCCGGCAGCGCCGCATTCTTGTAGGTCATCTTGGTGGTGTAGTAGCGCTCCATCCAGTGCGCCAATTCCATCAGGCAGCCCTGTGCCGCCGTGCGGCGGGTCTGCAGCACGTGGCGCTGGTAGCTGGGGTAGGCGATCCCGGCCAAGATGGCGACGATGGCGACCACGATCATCAGCTCGATCAGGGTGAAGCCGCGGCTGCGGCGTGGCGTGCGAGGCATGGCTTACTCCCGGATCAGTTCGCGCCAGTTGATGCGGCGGGGGGTGATGTTGTCCAATTTGACCTGAGTCTGAGCGGTGTCGCCGCTGGATCCTGCCACGATCAGCATGGCACCTGCGGGGCCAGCCACGATCTGCGCCTGGCCAGGCATGCCGATCCCGAAATCGATGGAGCCTACAGGGGTTTTCTTGTCACCCACAGTGCCATAATCTTTGAAGAATCCGGTCGCCGTTCCCGTGAACGGGTCGATCGCGTTGACGTAACCCGTCCCCCCGGGCGTACAAGGATCGTCGCTCGGGATGATGCTGCTCACCTCGACCGCGGTGCCGTAGAACTGGGACGATCTGATGATGCGCTCGCCGGGGTCGAGGTCGACGTACCAGCCTTTTTTATTGGCCATATCGCCGGGCTTGGCCTGCTCGAACGCCCGGACCGGGTTGCCCGTTTTTGGGTCCGTTCCTCGCGCCACGATCTTGCGCTCCTTGAGCTCACTGCGGGTCACTGCGTTCTGCCCATCGTCGATGATACCGTACCAACTTTGGGTCGACGTGTCAGAGACGTCAGTCCGCGTCAGGTAGCGCCCCGTGCCGAAGAAGACCCAGCGGCTGCCGTCGGCCGGATTGAGGCCGATCGAGGGGCGTGCGGTGATGGGCTGGGCTTTGCCGTTGGCGTCGGTCGCCTTGAAGAGTGGCTGGGGCGTGTTTCCCTGTTTGAATGCGACGTCCCATTGGTTCACGTCCGTGGCCGAGAGATCGAACTTCCACAGGTTGCCCTGCAAGTCGCCGGCATAGACGTAGTCGAAAGTACCATTGCCATCGTTATCCCAGCCGCGGGGAGGGGCCAGTCCATTGGGTTGGGTGGCCGATCCGACCCCCGTATCGATCGCTTTGATCAGCGCCCCCGTCTCGAGGTCGACGATGAAGAGGGCTGCCGTTTGATTGGTGCTGTTGTAACCATTGCCGAAAATCACGGCTTTGCTGCCATCATTGAGCTTGGCGATCATGAGCTCACCCGTGACCAAACCGAGCAGGTCCGCAGCAGTGCCGCCGGTGAATTCCCATTTCACATCGGCGGCGGAAAAGGATTTCGGTTTGGTGACGTCGAGCCCGACAAGCGCCTTGCCACCCAGGCCGAGGCTAGCCACGAGCAGGTTCTTGTCCGGAGTGGTGCGGAAATCCGAAACGGCGATCTGCCCATCGACGAAATAGCGGTGCGTGTACGCCGGATTGGCGAGGGTGGCGAGCGTCGACGTGATCACGGCGTTAGGCACGTAGGCGAAGCGTTCCTGGCCGTCGGTGGCGTCGAAGGCGTGCAGCATGCCATCGTTGGCGCCGACGAAGACCGTCTGGGCACGTTCGGCTCCGTCTTTGTAGTTGTCGACGTAGACGGGGCTGGAGTGGATGATGTCGCCGAGCAGGCTCTTGCGGTTGCGGAACGTCCCGCCCTTTTGCACTTCCTTGCTCTGGTCGCCGCGCAGGTAGTTGACGATGTCCTGTTTGACGGCGTCGGTCTGGGAGCCGAGATTGGCCTTTTGCGCCGCGCTGAGGGAAGCCCAGTCGAAGGTGCTCCCTGCACTGCCGCTCCAGGTGAAAATCCGTCGGGAGGCGACGTCGGAGATTCGGGCCGTCCATGTCGGGGTATCGCCGATGCCCGTGGTGGTGACGGGGTAGGCGAGGAGCTCTCCGTACCAGTCGCCAGGGTAGTAACGGGCGACAAAGGTGAGGGAATCGGTGTGAATGCTGTAGCTATTGACCGACAGGTTGCTGGCCGAACTCACCAGGGTGGAGATGGCTCCCAGCGCTTCCTTGAGCCCCTCGGCGAATTCGTCCGGATTCTGGGCGGCGAAGAACTTGCCGTGGCCATTGATGGCGGCATGCCAGAGGTCGTCGATCTTTTTTTCGTTGGCACTGGTGGGGTCGGGCCAGGGTTCCGTGCCATTGCACAGCTTGGCCACGGTCTCTGGCGTGCGGGGCAGCGTACCGCTCACGCCGAGAGAGAGGGTGAACGTGGTCATGTGCTGCCAGAAGGCGGGATCGGGGAAGGTGGGATCCAGAGAGTTGACGTTGCACGCATCCAGGTTGGACGAGGCGGCGGGAACATTGTTGGGAAGGTCGGTGCGCAGATCTTCTTTCCAGTACTTCATCGCCACGTCGGCAAGGGTGTTGGAATAGCCGTCTTTGAAGGGGGCTTTGGGTTCATAGGTATAGGTCTTCTTGCCGTCAGACGATTCGATTTTCGATCCTGATTCATTGTCGGCGTTTCCCGCACCAGAGAAATCGTCCGTATTGTCCCAATACCCATCGGTGGTGAGGATGGTGAAGGATTGGCGGCAGGAGAGTTGTTTCTGCTTGCCTTGAACCGTGACTTTGGGGCCCCAGGGGCCGCTGTCTTCCGGTTTTTTGTAATATCGGCCAGCCCAATCGAGGGCGCTGCGCAGGGGGGTCCCCTGGGCGGGTATCTTCACGCCGATGACTTTGTCAAAGAAATTTGCTTTGGCCGAACCGGTGAATTTACCGTGGGGAATCGGTACGGTGGGGTTGGCGCTCGAGCTCTTGCACGTGTTGATGGTGCAGAACCCGACGCGGTAGTTTTCACCGAGCTCGGCGAAGGCCCGGGTCACCCCGGCCTGGGTCGCGAGGATGCGCGAGCGGTGGTAGCTGAACCAGTTGGCGAAGTTCTGTACTTCGTCGGCGACAGAGCGGCCCCAGGGCATGGTGGTTAATGCTTTTTCAGTCTCTTTATTGGCGCCGACTTTCCATTGATACATGGTGCCGTTGCGGTATTGGTAGCGGGTGTAGTTCGTTCTGTCGGTAACACTGCCACTACCGTCATAGACGTAGAAGGTGATGGGGGTCGATAAAGTGGTGTTCGAACAGTCACTTCCCGTCATCTCCCCTGTTTTTAGGTTGATTTTGCAATTGTTTCTTTCTGCCGGATCGTAAGGGGCACTTTCAGGATTGATAGTGGGATAGGAACTGCCATCCGCTTTGCGCCAGGGTTGGTAGGTGACGTTAGGATTGTAGAAGAGTACGTTTCGCGTAGAGGAACGCAAGGTTACGTTAGCGTCTTTTTCATCGTCCAAGCCGAGGTAGGCGTTATCGTACGTAGATCCCCCATAGGGATTGGTAGGGCGGGGAAAGAGGAAGTAGGTCTCCGGTGAAGTAAGCTCAGTCAAAGAATCGGGAAGGATCTCGAACTGCATCGGTCCCGAATCGTCGAGCAGGAACATGATGTTGGGGTCGACGCTCGTGCTCGTCTCCGGAGGGACGTTGGGAATGTCCAGCGCCGCTCGGGCAGGCAGGCATGCGGCGGCAATGAAAACTAGCAAGACGAGGCGAACGAGCAGACCGATGGATGCACTAAGGGTATGGGTCATCTTGGTCTCCGGGTTCAAGGGCGCTGGTACAGGCTTTCGAGGATCACGGTGGCGCCGCCGTCGCGCTGAGCACGCGCAACCACACGGTAGCGCTTGCTCATGCAATTGGGGTTGGGCGGTATTTCTTGGTCGCATCCGAGCCAGTTGGTAAATTCACCGAGATATTCGACGTAGCCTTCTACGGGCAGACGCTCGTCCGTTTGCGCCAGCCAGTTATGCCAGCCGGTGAAGGAGGGGGCTTTCCAGCGGGGAGGGCAGTCCGGATCGGGAGGAAAACAGAGGCCGTCGGTGCAGGAAGTCTGGTTGCAGTTGCCGTTCATTTCAGGGGGAGCGGCTTGCGTGGGTGGATTTTGAGGAATCATGGATTCAGCATGGCGCAATCCTTCCTCGGCCGACTGCAGGGCGATGGCGCGGTCGGTGATGCCGGCAGCCATGCGGGTTTCCTGGGTGACGAAGCGGGTTGCACCGAGGGCAAGGATCGTGGCCACCAGCAAGAGAATGAGCGTCACCACCAGTGCGGCGCCTTGCTGGTATCTGGGTAACCTAGGCAGGGGGATGAAGGCCATGCTCGATTCCTCAAGGAAGGCGGTTGCGTAGCGCCACGGTGAAACGGTGTGTGCGGCGGAGCCGTTCGCCGCCTGTGCCTACGGCGTCGATGGATTCGGTCGTGACTATGGCTCGTACGGCGCGCACCTGCGTCCAATTGCCCACGCTGGCGATGGTCTGGTAAGTGTTTCCATTCTCGCTCAGGAAAGTGAAATCGAGTGCGACGATGTCGGGGACCATTTCTATGGCGTTATCGTCATTGACTTTGCGGTAGAGGGAAGTGCCATTTCGATTGTTGTTACCCAGATACCAAAGGATGCGCTCGAAACGCAGGAGGGTGCCGCCTTTGAAGGAGGTTTTGCACTGGTTGGGCTTGAGAGGAAAATCCAGACATTTGGTTTCGTTTCCGGGGGTGTTTTGTCCTGCTTGGTGGACGACCGTCAGGCTTTTTGCATTCACGTTGGTGGCTTGGAAGATCGCGGCTTGGGAGCCTTTGCAGACGAAAAGGATGTTGTCGTTCTTGATTGTGCCGACATGGGAAATGTTCATAGTGGCGGAAGTTTCGGGATCGTGATCCGTGACCCGTACTTCTCCGGCGGAATTGGAGGCTCTGCTGATCGCCAGCACAGGGGTTCCGGCCGCGCAATTGCTGGGTGGAAAGGTGGGAACCGCGTTGCAGCTCCCGTAGGCACGCAGCGATTCTCCTTCCCATGACCACGAGGTTGGCGTGCCTTTGAGCACGTTGGCTACCGTGGTCGGTCCACAGGCCGTGGCGCCGGCTTCGCGCACGTCGCGGGCCATCAGCTCGAAAGCGAAGCGCAGGTTCTCCTGCATGCGGGCGAGGTTCTCGGTGGTGCGGTACGTTTGCCGGTTGGTGAGGAAGAGATTGGTGACCGCGCCGATGACGACGAGGCCGAGGACGAGGGCGACCATGAGCTCGACGAGGGTCAGACCGAGCTGGCGGCGAGGAAAGGAAGTGCTCATAGCCGGCTCTCGAGGGTGAAAAGGGTGGCAGGTTCACCGTTGCGGCAGTTGTCGGCGTCGGTATTTTCTCCGCCGGCGCTGTCGGCCCAGCATACATGCACGCGATAGGTTAGGGTATTGGCCGCGATTTCGTCGATGCGGCCGCAAGCGGTGGGGTGGAGATTTGTCTGCATCTCGACGATCCAGTGGTGCAGGTCGTTCTGCGCGATTTCGCTTCCGTTTGGTGGGTCGCACAGCCAGTTTTGCTGGACGTAGGCTTTTGCCACGTCGAGCCGGTTAACCGAATCGGCGCTCAACACTGCTGCGCGCATCGCATCCAGAATGGAATTGGCATAAATGGCGGCGGCGGCGCGTTCGTAGCTGGAGTTGGCCGCGGCGAGCATGCGGGCCTGCAGGCTCGCGAGCCCGAGTAACCCGATGGCGAAGATGAGGGCGGCGATCAGCACTTCGAGCAGGCTGAAGCCGCGTTGTCGTGAGGGGCGAAAAACGGAAGACATGGCATGGATCCTCAAGGCGGCGGGCAGGTCGAAGGAACGCTGGTCGAGGGGGTGGTGAGGACGATTCTGCCGGCGCCGGTGAGGACGAGGTGGCGCGCCCGGCGGTCATCTCCCAAGGCAGTAGCAGTAGAGCAGACGCGCAGCGTTCCCGCTTGGAATGCTCTGCTCAGCAGTTTGCTCGTTCCGTCGGCGGTGAAAGAGACATAAGACGAGACGGGGGTGTTGCCGACGATGGTGATGTTGCGTGGCGCAGGACCGCCGCGAAAGAGGATGTCGGCGGCGCTCTCGGGGGCGGGCGCATTGCCGGGCGTCTGGTCGACGAAGGCCATCCAGCCGTCACGCCAGGCGCCGGAGCACGCGGTGGCGGTGGGGGCGGCGGGGCAGACGGTGACGCGGACGTTGCGGCGCAGCGCTTCGGTGCGCGCCGTTTGCAGGGAGGCGACGAGTTCGTTGGTGGCGGAGGTGAGGCGGTTCGAGGCGATGAGGGTGGCGAAGCTGGGAATGCCGATCGCGAGCAGGATCGCGAGTACGGCGATCGTGACCATGAGTTCGACGAGGGTGAATCCTACGTCGTTGCGGAATGGCTGGTGCATTCCCTGTTCCTTTCCGACATTGCGGTTTATTATGACGCTGTCTGAGCGAGAATGCAAGACGAAGAGTTCCGGCTGTAGCGAACAAATAAACTGTCCGGACTTGTAGCACGAGG
>NZ_JAAAUB010000017.1:0-36209 GCF_012911495.1 Tepidiphilus baoligensis | reverse complement strand
CTCGTGCTACAAGTCCGGACAGTTTATTTGTTCGCTACACAGGACGACACCGGGGGGTTGACGCCCAATAAACGAGCCCGTATCATAATGAACTCTGCACACGACGGGCGGTTAGCTCAGCGGTAGAGCACTGCCTTCACACGGCAGGGGTCAGTGGTTCGATCCCACTACCGCCCACCACCAAGGTGGGTTGTACCGTCGTGCAAGACCATGGGCCGGTAGCTCAGCTGGGAGAGCGTCGCGTTCGCAATGCGAAGGTCGGGAGTTCGATCCTCCTCCGGTCCACCAAGCCCCTCCCCCGATTCACCTCACACGACGCTCCATACCGACGACAGCGCTTCGGCCTGCGCGAGTACCGTCCGTACGGCGGAATCTTGCAAATCGGGCGGATAGCCGTATCGTCTCAGGATGCGCTTGACCAGCACCCGCACCCGGGCGCGCGCGGATTCACGGTGCGTCCAGTCCACCGAGACGTTGTTGCGCAGGCTCACCAGCAGCTCGTGGGCGATCACGCGCAGCTTCTCGTCGCCCATCACCTGCACTGCGGATTCGTTTTCGGCGAGCGCGTCGTAGAAGGCCACTTCCTCGTCCGACAGTCCCGATTCCTCGCCTCTCTGCCGGGCAGCGCGGATGTCGCGGGCGAGTTCGATCAGCTCCTGTAGTACCCCGGCGGTGGTGATGGCGTTGGCGTGGTAGCGGGCGACCGCCGCCTCCAGCCGTTCGGAGAATGCGCGGGTCTGCACGACGTTGGCTTTGGAGCGGGCGCGAATCCCGTCGTCGATGAGTTTGCGCAGCGCCTCCAGCGCCAGGTTCTTCTTCTCCAGCTGCTGCACTTCGGCCAGGAACTCGTCGGAGAGGATGGAGATGTCTGGGCTCTTGAGCCCTGCGGCACGCAAAATATCTACGATCTCGGTGGATACCACCGCGCGGCTGACGATCTGCTGGATGGCAAGCGCCCGCTCTTGGGCTGAGGAACTGGACGCGCTGTCCGATTTGACGAGCGCAGCCCGCACGGCCTGAAAGAACCCCACTTCTTCGCGGATGGCACGTGCTTCGTCCGAGCTGGATGCCAGCGCAAAGGCTTTCGAGAGGGCGAGCACCGCGTCGGCAAAGCGCCGGTGCGCGGCCTTCTTGCCTTCGGCGGTGGTTTCTTGCGCCGCCCATTGCTGCTGCTTGGCGAGGATCCATTCGATGGCTTCGGCCAACACGCCCAAGCGCGCTTGCGGCGAGGCATTCAAGGCTGGGCGGTAGTCCAGCCCGAAGAACATGTCGCGCACGACTTCGTAGTTTTCCTGCAGGGCGGCGATGGCCTTGGCCTCGTTGATGCCGGTTTGCTCGCGGTCACGTGGCGAGTATTGGGCGAGCGCCGCCTTCAGGTTCTGCGCGATGCCGATGTAATCCACGATCAACCCGGCCGGCTTGTCGCGAAACACCCGGTTCACGCGGGCGATGGCCTGCATCAGGCCGTGGCCACGCATGGGCTTGTCGAGGTACAGGGTGTGCAGGCAGGGCGCATCGAAGCCGGTCAGCCACATGTCGCGCACGATCACCAGCTTGAGCGGATCGGCTGGGTCCTTGATCCGCTTGGCGAGCAGATCGCGCCGCGCCTTGTTGCCGATGTGCTTCTGCCATTGGGGTGGATCGGCCGCCGAACCCGTCATCACGATCTTGATGGCGCCCTGGGCGTCGTCGTCGCTATGCCAGTCGGGGCGCAGCTTGACGATTTCGTCGTAGAGCTTGACGCAGATGCGCCGACTCATGCCCACGATCATCGCCTTGCCTTCGAGCGCCGCCACGCGGTTTTCGAAGTGTTCGACGATGTCCCTGGCTACTTGGCGCAAGCGCTTGTCTGCCCCTACCAGGGCCTCGACGGTGGCCCATTTCTGCTTGGTCCGTTCGCGGACGCTCTCTTCCTCGTCTTCCAGGATCTCTTCGATCTCGGCGTCGATCTTGGGCTTCTCGTCCTCGTCCAGTTCGATGCGTGCCAGGCGCGATTCGTAGTAGATCGGCACCGTGGCGCCGTCTTCCACCGCGCGGCTGATGTCGTAGATGTCGATGTAGTGGCCGAACACCGCCGGGGTGTTCACGTCGGTGGCCTCGATGGGTGTGCCGGTGAAGCCGATGAAGGAGGCATTGGGCAGCGCGTCGCGCAGGTATTTGGCGAAGCCGTAGGAGACTTCGCCCGTTTGGGCATCCACCTTGGCCTTGAATCCGTACTGACTGCGGTGCGCTTCATCCGCGATGACGACCACGTTGCGGCGCGTGGTGAGCGGCTCCGCGATCTCGCCAAACTTTTGCAGGGTGGTGAAGATCACGCCGCCAGAGGCCCGGTTCAAGACCTTTTGTAGGTCTTCGCGGCTCTCGGCCTGGATCGGTGTCTGCCGGATCAGGTCACGGCACATCGAGAAGGTGGCGAAGAGCTGGTCGTCCAGGTCGTTGCGGTCGGTGATGACCACGAGCGTGGGGTTTTCCAGGGCGGGGTGTTTGACGAGTTGCCCGGCGTAGAAAGCCATCAGCAGGCTCTTGCCCGAGCCCTGGGTGTGCCAGATCACGCCCACCCGTCGATCGCCGGCGCGTTGCGCTCTCACCGACGGCAGCCCGTATTCCGCCGGGTCTTCCTGGGCAACATGGGGCGGGGGCATGGCGCGCAGGGTCTGCTCCACCGCCTTCTTCACTGCATGGAATTGATGGTAGCCGGCGAGGATCTTGACGAGCCCCGCGGGCGTTTGCCCGAACACCGTAAAGTCGCGCACCAGATCGAGCAGCCGGCGCGGCGTGAGCACGCCCTCGATGAGGGTGGCGAGCTCCGGCGTGCCCTTGGGCGCGATGCGCGTGCCGTCGGTGGTGCGCCAGGGCATGAAGCGCTCGAAGTCGGCCGACAGCGACCCCACCCGCGCCGTGAGGCCGTCGGAGGCGATCAGGAGCGCGTTGGTGTGGAACAACTGAGGAATGTCCTGCTTGTAGGTCTGCAACTGGTTGAATGCGCCCGCCACGCTCGCCTGGGCGCTGCCCGGCGCTTTCAGCTCGATCACCACCAGCGGCAGGCCGTTGACGAACACCACCACGTCCGGCCGCCGCTGGGTCTGCCCGTTGATCACCACGAACTGGCTCACCGCTAGCCAGTCGTTGTTGGCCGGGTCATCGAAGTCGATCAAGCGCACCTTGGCCGCAGTGAGCGCGCCGTCGTCGGCGTCGTACTCCACATCCACGCCTTCGGTCAGCAGACGATGCAGCCGCCGGTTCTCTTCCAGAAGATTCGGCAGCTCGGCGTGCGTCACGCGCCGGATCGCCTCTCTGCGCGCGGAATCCGGCAAGGTAGGATTGAGGCGCTCGATCGCCGCCGTCAGCCGTCGCTCGAGGAGCACCTCGCCATGGCTTGCCCGCTCGGGACGGCGTCCGTCCGGGCCGATGTCCTCCTCGCGCTCGATCGCGTAGCCGAGCGCACGGAGTGATCCAGCAGCGCCTCCTCGAGGGCGGATTCGGGCAAATAGACCACTCAAATCTCCCCGCCAGCGGGTTGAGCCAGCATGTTTTCGATCAGGCGGATCATCACGTCCTTGTTTTTGGCGTCCGACTCCGCCACCAGCAGCGCCAGCGCGGCGAGTCCCACGTCGTTGATGACGGGCTCGCCGCCGCGCAGCAGGCGGCCGTTGCGCGCGAGGAAATCCACGAACAAAAACGCCCCGGTGCGCTTGTTGCCGTCTGCAAACGGGTGATTTTTGATGACGAAATACAGCAGGTGCGCGGCCTTGGTCTCGATGGTCGGGTAGGCCGGCTCGCCGAACACCGTTTGCTCCAGATTGCCCAGGATGGCGGCGAAGGCGTCTTCCCGCTCGCGGCCGAACAGGTCAGACGCTTCGCCGCGCGCCATCAGGTCGGCTTTCAAGCGTGCAATGGCCGCGCGGGCTTCTTCCAGCGAAGGCAGCACGCCGCCGGGACTTCCCGGCGGGGCGGTGAGCAGCCCTTCGTCGTAGCGTTGCAGCCACAGGAAGGTCTGCGTATAGCGGGCGATCACGTCCACCAGTCCGCGCCCCTCGTCGAGCGTGAGCGCCTCGCCTGCGGCGGCCTTTTTCACCAGGTGCAGCGCGGCTTCGAGTTCCGCGGCGTTGCGCTCGAAGCGCTCGCGGTCGAGTGAAAAACCGCGCGTCAGGTGCTCGCGCAGCACGCCGGTAGCCCATTGGCGAAAGCGCGTGCCTTGCTGCGATTTGACGCGGTAGCCGACCGAAATGATGACGTCGAGGTTGTAGTATTCGACCTGGTAGGTTTTACCGTCAGCGGCAGTATGTGCAAATTTTGCACACACTGCCTCGCGCGCCAGCTCGCCTTCGGCGAACACATTGCGGACGTGCTTGGTGATGACCGAGCGTTCACGCCCAAACAGCGCGGCCATCTGCTCTTGCGTGAGCCAAACCGTCTCGCGGTCCAGCCGCACTTCGACCCGCGCCTCGGCGCCGTCGTAGATGATGACTTGGGCGGCAGACTGCATGGGATTTTCCTTCCCGAAATGGATCATGGGTGCGGCGGGTTCCACGACATGCACATCGTGCTGGCTCATACCCCGGCGCGCTCCAAAAAGGCTTCGGCATCCTTCACCCGCAACTCGCCGGAGATGAGCTTGGGCAGCAGGGTGTCGCGGAGTTGAGCGAGGGTGCGGGATTGCTGCGCGTTTTCGACTAATTGATTGAATAGAGGTGAAATCACGATGTCAAATTTTTTCATGCTTTCCGGCGATGAAACAGCGATCTTGGCGCTTGTCAGATGTTTACGTTGAATGTGCCCCATGGTCGTTGCTTTGTCAGCGGCAATCGCACGGAAATTCTGCAAGTGATGTCGGATTGCGAAGAAGTAAAACCATTTCGGAACCACATCAGAGGTCACTTTGAACAAGTGTTGATTCAACGCACCGCGCCCGCCGTTCCATACCTCGACTTCAAGCGAACCCGACCATGAGAATAGAACATCTCCGTCATTAACGATGTACTCGGGCTTGATTCGAGTGGTGGCCTTGTCGGCTCCAATCGTGTTGCCGGCGCGAAGTTGTGCAATCTTGATCACCGGCAGAAATTCATCTTCGCTTTCGGGCGGAAATTTCTGTAAAGCAAGACCGTTGAGGTAGTTGGCGATCGCGTCCAACGGACGCATCTCCCACCCCTCCGGAATTTCCCCCAACTCCGATTCGACGAGCCGGTCGGGGAAGAGGTCGTAGAGGTGCGCGGGCAGGCCGGGGAGCGACTCGCCACGCTGCCAGCGGCCTTCGATTTTTGCGCGCACTGGTTCGAAATCCACGAACCACGCCTTGAACAAGGCCCGCGCCATCGCTTCCAGCGTTTCGTTCTGCTTGCGCAGGTTTTCGATCTTGTCGTCCAGCGTGCCGAGGATGTGGGCGATGGCGCGTTGTTCGGGGAGCGGCGGCAACGGAATTTCGAGCGAGCGCAGATAAGTTACTGGCTGCGCAATCGAAGGCACACCGACCTGCGATGTGTTAGCAAGTAGTTTGTGCTGCCCTTCAGGCGAACGGAAGTAAGCAACAAGAAATTCCGGCAGCACCTTGTTTTTGTCCGGGCGCAAGAAGAATTGGCTCTGTGAAATTACATAGCATACATAAGCCGATGTGCTTGGTATGTAGGAAACTTGTCCAATAGTTCCCCGATGGGTAAAAATCACATCACCCCGCTGGACATTCGCATTCCGTAATTTCTCCGCGTGCTCCTGGGTGATGAAGTTGAAACCCGGCTTGTCGTCAACGCGTGAGCCGTGCAGATGCTGGCCGCTGATGACCGGAACGCCTTCCGAAACGAAGGTTTCGACCTTAATGGAAGAACCGAACGGCCCCATGGCCACCCGTTCGGCCACTTCTTCTATGCGAGCAGTTTGCCACTCACCTGGCATACCCAATCTCCTTCCAACCACCGGCATCCGCTGCACCCAGCCCGCACGCCTCGCCCCGCAAATCCCGCCTTCGTCCGCCACTCACGCCTGCGCCCCTTCATTCAGAATGTCCAGATACCGCTGATAGGCAAACACCCGCTCGCGGCTTTTCTGGGTGAGTTCGCGCAGGATGCCGAGTTGCGCCAGTGCCTCCACGTGCCGGGCGGCGGTGGCGAAGCTGACGCCGGTTTGCTGGGCGAGCACGCCGATGGTGGCCACGGGGCGGCGGCGCAGGGCGTCGAACAGGTGTAGCGCATTGGCGGCGCTGCGCCCCAGCGTGCGCACGCGCACGGCGTCTTGCTGAAACAGCGCGAGCAGGCGGTGCGCGGTATCGACCGCGCCGGTGGCGGTTTGTTCGACGCCTTCGAGGAAGAAATCCAGCCAGGATTCCCAGTCGCCGGTGTGGCGCACGGCGTCGAGCTGGCGGTAGTACTCGGCGCGGTGCTGTTTGAAGTAGAGCGAGAGGTACAAGAGCGGCTGGCGCAGCACGCCGTCGTGATGCAGGATCAGGGCGATGAGGAGCCGCCCGACGCGCCCGTTGCCATCCAGAAACGGGTGAATGGTTTCGAACTGCACGTGGGCGAGCGCGGCCTTGACGAGCGCCCCCGGGGCGTCTGGCGCGTGCAGATAGCGCTCCAGCGCGCTCATGCAGGGTTCGACGTCTTGCGGCGGCGGTGGCACGAACTGGGCGTTGCCCGGCCGGGTGCCGCCGAGCCAGTTCTGGCTGGTGCGAAATTCGCCGGGTTGCTTTTGCGCGCCGCGGCCGCTCGCCAGCAGCCGGGCGTGGATTTCGCGCAGCAGCCGGTTGCACAGCGGAAAGCCTTCGCGCAGGCGCGCCAGGCCGTGTTCCAGCGCGGCGACGTAGTTGGAGACTTCGGTGACGTCGTCGAAAGGTACGCCGGGCGCCTGGTCGAGCTCGAACATCAAAAGATCGGACAGCGAGGACTGCGTGCCTTCGATCTGGCTGGAGAGCACGGCCTCGCGTCGCACGTAGGCGTAGAGGAAAAGATCGGGCTCGGGCAGCAGCGCGGTGATGGCATCCAGCCGTCCGCAGGCGAGCAGCGCACGTTCGAGCAGGCGCTGGCGCGCACCGGTCAGCTCGATGGCGGGTGTCGGCGGCAGGGGCGCCGGCACGAAAGCGCGCACCGTCTCGCCCGCCACGGCGGTGGCGGTGTATATTCCAGTAATTCCGCGTTGCACGGGCTGCTCCTGGGTTTGGCTGTTTTCACGAGTGAAAATGAGGCACTAGGCTATTTTTACATGAATCGACCCGTGAAAATAGCACATTTTCAAAACCCTGTAGCGGACAATATGTGCTACGAAACCGGACAGTTCCATTTGTTGACAACAGCCCTGTGAGCAATACGAGTACCGCGAAAGCGAATGCACGCGTGCATTTTTATGGGAATCGCTCATAAATATGAGCGGCTCTCCAAAACTTATGAGCGCGCTCATATCTTTTGTCCCCGCTCATACCAGGCACCCTTGCGCGCACCATGGCGCACCAGGCGGCCCTCGTCCACGAGCCGGGACAGCAGCCGTGTGGCCTGGTAGGGGCCGATGCGGCATAGCTCCGCGACTTCTCGGCGTGTGATCCGCCCGTGTTTTTCCACGTATTGCAACACCATTTGCTCCTGCTGCAACGGCTCGAATCCGCGCTGCCGGACGTAGCCTGCTTTGTCGCCCAGCAGCCTATAGACGGCGGCGGCCAGATGCCAGGTGCGGTCTTTCTTCTGTCCGCGCTCTTCGACGAGGCCCGCTTCCACCAGAGTGTGCAAGGTGGAGCGGGTTTGCGCTTCGGATTTCTGCAGCAGGTGTGCGGCATCACCGGTCGTGAGGCTGCGCTCCTGCCACAAGGCGTTGAGGATCAGCAGCTCGTCTAAACCCAAGACACGTCCGCTTTGACCTTCCGTGACGATCAGACGCACGAAATCGAGATTGGCCTCGCCGCCGGGGATGACGAGGGTGACCCCAGTCGCATCGCTGCGTGCGTAAGACGGCGCCGGGCGACCGTTGCGCAACTGCTCGTAGAAGATGGTATCGATGCCGCGCGCGGTGCGTTCGACGATGCCGGCGCGCTTGAATGCATCGGCGAGCAGAGGGTTCCTTGGGCGAGGGGCGGTGACGAGCAGGTTGTCGAGGCGCACGCCTTCGGGAAAGCCGCCGGGGTTGCTGATTTCGATCCGGTCCGGGTGCCATTGGAAATGCACCGCCCCCAGGCGCAGATAGTCGCGGTGGATGAGGGCGTTGGCTACCGCCTCGCGCAGGGCACGCTCGGGGTAATCCGGCACGCCTACGCGCAGCAGGCCGACCATCAGCTCCTGCTCGCGGTTGCGGGCACGGATGCGAGCCTCGATTTCCTCCATGATCCTCAGCAGCGGCCAGCGGAAGAAGTCGTTGACCTCCACGTCGAGTCCGCGCAGCACCTGAAAGGCCGCCTTGTGGGCTGGCACAAAACGGCGCAGGGCGTCTTCCTTGCCAAAGAGCAGCAGAGCGGCCAGACGCACGCCGCGCACGCTGCCGTTGGCTTCGACTACGCCGAGTGCCTTGGCAAGGTCCAGATCCGGAAGGTCGAGCAGGCTTTCGTCACTGCGGCCGCGCCGCTCACGTACGCTGCGGCGGAAGCGCTCGAACTCCAACGGGTCGAGGTCCTGCCAACGGGCTTCAGCGATGATCTGCGCCGAGGGATCCAGCAACCCTCGACCGGCTTGCAGGGACTGCACGTCATGGGCATCCATCGGCATGCAGGCGGGTTTACCGTCACCGCCTGTTGTTCGGCGTAAAAAGACGCCGTCCGCGCTGGCTATGGGGTGCTGCTGCGGTGGAATTTCAATCACGAGTACAAAGCGGCCATCGAGTTCGACCGACTCAACCCGCACCGCTACCGAAGGGCGGGTCTGGTTGGCGATCAGGGCAGCCAGCTTGTTGCGGTCGGTGGTGTCGCCGTGTCGCGGGCGTGCACCGGTGATACGTCCATCGTCTTCGACGCCGATCAACAGGTATCCCGGTTCATGTCCACTGCGGTTGGCCAGGCACACGACGGCTTTCACGAGGTCGCGATCGTTGAGCGGTGTCCGTTCCTCGCCCTTGAACTCGACCGCCAGGGTTTCGCCCGCGGCGATCATCCGAACGAGTTCATCGGGTGTCATCTCACTCTCCTCGCTGCAGCCACGGGAGGACTGCCATGTTCAACGCAGCGTTCAAAACCCCAGCTCACGCAGATTACGCTCGATCGCCGCATCCAGCCGCGCTGCTTCTTCGCGCTGCGCGCGCCATTGGGCCGAGAGGCGCACCATTTTCTCGGCGAATGGTTCGCCATCGTCGTCCTGGGCGGCGGCGCCGACGTAGCGGCCGGGGGTGAGGACGTGGCCGTGCTTGCGGATTTCTTCCAGCGTGGCCGATTTGCAGAAACCGGGTTCGTCGGCGTAGTCGCCCGCGTCCGCTTCGCCGCGCCAGGCGTGGTAGGTGCGGGCGATCTTCTGGATTTCTTCGTCGGTGAGCTCACGCCGGGTGCGGTCGACCAGCACGCCCATCTTGCGCGCGTCGATGAAGAGCACTTGGCCGCGCCGGTCGCGCAGCCCTTTGCCGGGATTTTTGTTGCGGGCGAGGAACCACAGGCAGGCGGGAATCTGGGTGGAGTAGAAGAGCTGGCCGGGAAGCGCGACCATGCAGTCGACGACGTCGGCTTCGATCATGGCGCGGCGGATGTCGCCTTCGCCGGATTGATTGGAGCTCATCGAACCGTTGGCCAGCACCACGCCAGCGGTGCCGGACGGCGCCAAGTGCCAGTAGATGTGCTGCAGCCAGGCGAAGTTGGCGTTGCCCGCGGGCGGGATGCCGAACACCCAGCGCGGGTCGTCGCGCAGGCGCTCGCCGCCCCAGTCGGAGACGTTGAAGGGTGGGTTGGCGAGAATGTAGTCGAAGCGCAGGTCGGGGAATTCGTCCTTGTGAAAACTTCCTTCGTTGTTCCAGCGGATGTCGGCGTCGATGCCGCGTACGGCAAGGTTCATTTTGCACAGGCGCCAGGTAGTGTAGTTGCTCTCCTGACCGTAGATAGCGATGTCGCCGATGCGCCCGCCGTGCTCTTCGACGAACTTTTCCGACTGCACGAACATGCCGCCGCTGCCGCAGCAGGGGTCGTAGACGCGTCCGTGGTAGGGTTCGAGCATTTCCACCAGTACGCGGACCACCGAGCGCGGTGTGTAAAATTCGCCGCCGCGTTTGCCCTCGGCGCCGGCGAACTGGCCGAGGAAGTATTCGTACACGCGCCCGAGCACGTCTTTGGCGCGGTTGGCTTCCTCGCCCAGGCCGAGGTTGGAGAAGAGGTCGATGAGCTCGCCCAGCATCACTTTGTTGAGCGCCGGGCGGGCGTAGTCTTTGGGTAGAACCCCTTTCAGGGACTCGTTTTCTTTCTCGAGGGCGCGCATGGCGTCATCGATGAGCACGCCGATGGAGGGATGGCGGGCGTTGGCCTGCAGATGCGACCAGCGCGCCGCTGGGGGCACCCAGAAGATGTTGTCGGCCAGATACTCGTCGCGGTCTTCGGCGGCCAGCGGGTCGTCGGCGAGGAGCGCCCGATGTTTGGCTTCGAACGCATCCGAGATGTATTTGAGGAAGACGAGACCCAGCACGACGTGCTTGTAATCGGAAGGCTCCATGTTGCCGCGCAGTTTGTCGGCGGCTTTGAAGAGTTCGGCCTCGAAGCCGAGGCTCGCGCCGTTGTTGGTAGAGGTGCGTTTTTTGGCCATGGCGTACTCTGGGCGTTTTGCCGCGAGGGGCGATCAAGGATGCGGGTCGGGAATGAAGCGCAAGACTTCGCCGTTGATGCAGTAGCGCAGGCCCGTGGGCGGCGGGCCGTCGTCGAAGACGTGCCCCAGGTGAATGCCGGTGCTCGCGCTGCGCACTTCGGTGCGGATCATGCCGTGCGAGCGGTCTTCGTGTAGCGTCACCGCGCCGGGAATCGCTTCATAGAAGCTTGGCCAGCCGCAGGGGCTGTCGAACTTCGCTTCCGAGCGGAAAAGCGGGGCATTGCTCAGGCGATCGACATAGACGCCGGGGCGCCGCTCGTCGAGGTAGGGGCCGGTGAAGGGGCGTTCCGTGCCTTGCTCGCAGGCGATCCAGCGCGCGAGCGGCGGCAAATGGCGCTCGGCGAGCGTGCGCCAAAAGGAATGCGGCATGCGTACGCCCGTGCCTCCCAGACCGCAGTATCCGTTCGGGTTCTTCAGCAGGTAGTGCTGATGGTATTCCTCGGCCGGGGTGTAGGAGGCAAGCGGGGCGATTTCGGTGACGATTTCTCCGTAACCAGCGGCCGAGAGCGCCCGTTGATAGGCGTCGCGCGTGGCGAGCGCCGCGTCTCTTTGTTCCGGCGTGGTGGTGTAGATCGCGCTGCGGTAGTTGCTGCCGATGTCGTTTCCTTGCCGATCACGCTGGGTGGGATCGTGGTTTTCCCAAAACCAGGCGAGCACGGCTTCCGGCAGCACGAGTTCGGGGTCATAGACGACTTTGACGACTTCGGCGTGGTTGCGCCCGCGCACCAGCCCTTGGCGCAGGCGCTGCTCGAAGTCGAGCACGTCGTCGTAAGTGGGATGGGGAAAGCTGCCCCCGGCGTAGCCGACTTCGGTGTCGAGCACGCCGGGTAGCGCGGCCATACGCTTTTGCGCGCCCCAGAAACATCCCATGCCGAGGACGAGGGTTTCTTTTCTAGCGTTCATGATGGGTCCATGGTTCGTTCTCAGGCGGGGACGGCGCGCCCTTGCAGCTGCAGCCGCAGGCGGTAGCAGAGCCACATGAGGGCCACCCAGATGGGCAGGGCGATGACGGAAGCGCGCGTGCCGGGGTTGTCGAGCATCAGGAAGAGCAGGAAGGCGACGAAGGAGAGGCAGGCATAGTTGGCGAGCGGGCTCCAAAAGGCCTTGAAGGCGGGGGTGATGTGGCGTTGCCGCAGTGCCCGGCGGAATTTGAGGTGGGTGAGGCTGATCATGGTCCAGTTGATCACCAGAGCGGCTACCACCAGCGACATCAAGAGTTCCAGGGCGCTTTGTGGCAGGAGGTAGTTGACCGCCACGCAGAAGAAGGTGATGAGCGCGGAGACCCCCACGGCCAGGACCGGCACGCCGCGGCGGTTGATCTTCATGAGGGCGCGGGGTGCGTCGCCTTGTTCGGCCAGGCCGTAGAGCATGCGGCTGTTGCAATAGACGCCGCTGTTGTAGACCGACAAGGCCGCCGTGAGGACGACGAGGTTGAGGAGGTGCGCCGCCGTGTCGCTGCCGATGAGCGAGAAGATGCGCACGAAGGGGCTGGCGCTGTAGGGGTCGCCGGCGGCGGTGAGCGAGGCCACCAGCTGGTCCCAAGGATAGAGGGAGAGCAGCACGGCGATCGCGCCGATGTAGAAGATGAGGATGCGGTAGACCACCTGATTGATGGCCTTGGGAATGACGCGCCGCGGGTCGGAGGCTTCGGCGGCGGTGATGCCGACGAGTTCGAGCCCGCCGAAGGAGAACATGATGATCGGCAAAGTGACGACCAGGCTGCCAAAGCCGTGGGGGAAGAATCCGCCATGGTGCCAGAGATTGGTGACGCTCGCCTGTTCGCCACCCCGGCCGCTCGTGAGCAGATAGAGGCCGAGCACGATCATGCCGACGATGGCAATCACCTTGATGAGGGAGAACCAGAACTCGGCCTCGCCGAAAGCGCGCACGTTGGCGAGGTTGATCAGGTTGACGAGAAGGAAGAAAGCGAGAACGGAGACCCAGGTGGGAATTTCGGGCCACCAGAATTGGACGTATTTGCCGATCGCCGTCAGCTCGGCCATCCCCACGAGTACGTAGAGCGCCCAATAGTTCCAGCCGGAGAGGAACCCGGCGAATCGCCCCCAGTAGGTGTGGGCGAAGTGGCTGAAGGAACCGGCCACGGGCTCTTCGACGATCATCTCGCCGAGCTGGCGCATGATGAGGAAGGCGATGAGGCCGCCGATGGCATAGCCGAGCAGCATCGATGGTCCGGCGGTGGCGAGCACACCGGCCGAGCCGAGGAAGAGCCCGGTGCCGATGGCACCGCCCAGGGCGATGAGTTGGATGTGACGGTTTTTCAGGCCGCGGCGCAACGGGGCCTCGTGCAGGGTGGAATCGGTCATGGTCGAACGTTCAGAATCGTGGCGAGGGGAGCAATCTTACACGCGTCTTGGGACGGTGAGCGGGTTGGTCGGGTTCCTGTACCCTCATCGTGAGGTTGTACCCTCGCACGAAGTTTCTGATAGGCTCAGCATTACCGTGATTGGTGTTCCAGAAATTTTCTGAGGAAGGCAATATGGACAGCACGGATCTTTCGGTATTGAATGCCGCCATCGAGTGGCTTCATGCTGGTCGCCGGACGGTGTTGGCCACGGTGGTGGAGACGTGGGGATCGTCGCCGCGTCCGGTCGGGGCGTGGTTGGCGATCCGCGACGATGGCCAGGTCGTCGGTTCTGTGTCCGGGGGCTGTGTAGAAGACGACCTGATCGCTCGGATTCGTTCGGGGGAATTGTTGGCCGAAGACGTCCCAGAATTGGTCACGTATGGAGTGACCCGAGAGCAGGCTGCCCGGTTCGGCCTGCCGTGCGGGGGAAGATTGCGGCTCGTCATCGAACCGGCCCCGGAGGTCGGATTGCTCGAGGAATTGCGAGCGAGGATCCATGCCAAACGTCTGACGGTGCGCGAACTCGATACGTGTTCGGGGCGCTCGGTGCTGCGGGATGCGACACGAGGGGAGACGTTCTTTTTCGATGGACGCCTGATGCGCACGCTCTACGGACCGCGCTGGCGTTTGATCGTCATCGGAGCGGGGCAGCTGTCACAATACGTGTGCGAGATGGCGCTCGCCGCCGATTACGAAGTGGTGGTGATCGATCCGCGCGAAGAGTTCGCCGAGGGGCTTGCCAACCCGGCGATCACGTTTCGTCGCGACATGCCGGACGATGCGATCCTGGATCTCACCGTGGATGCACACACGGCCATCGTGGCCCTGACGCACGATCCCAAGCTCGACGACATGGCGTTGCTCGAAGCCTTGAAATCTCCGGCGTTCTACGTCGGGGCGCTCGGCAGCCGCACCAACTCGGCCAAACGCCGGGAGCGGCTCGCGCTGTTCGATCTCACCGCCGACGAGATCGACCGCTTGCACGGACCCGTGGGTTTGTTCATCGGGGCTCGTTCCCCGGCGGAGATGGCGGTGTCGATCCTGGCCGAGATCACTGCGGCGAAGTACGGCGTGCCCATCGTGCAGAAGCGCGCTTTTGCCGAACGGGAGCGAGCCGAACGGCATACCCTTCTCGATACGATGTCTTCCGCCTGCCGCGCTTGACCGCAGGCGAAAGGCGATGATGGCAAGGAGGTGGCGCTCGCATTCAGGAGCGAGAGGCCGCCTCGATCGCCGCGCGGGCACACTCCCGAATCCGTTCGATCATCGCGCGCAGGCCGTTGCCGCGCGTGGGGGAGAGGTGGGCGAGTAGCCCCAAGCGCTCGAAGAGGGCGAGGGTGTCGAGCGAGAGCGCTTCTTCGGGCGTCTTGCCTTCGTAGGCGGCAAGCACGATGGCGGCGAGCCCGCGTACGATGAGCGCGTCGCTGTCGATCGCCAGGTGCAAGCGGCCGTTTTCGAGGCGGCAGACGAGCCAGACGCGGCTCTGGCAGCCGCGCACGAGGTTGGCGTCGGTGCGTTCGGTTTCCGGGAAGGAGGGCAGGGTGCGTCCCAGTTCGATGAGGTAGTCGTAGCGCCCGTCCCAATCGTCGAAAAGGGCGAAATTTTCCTCGATCTCGGCAAGCGTCGTCATAGCAGCCCCAGTTCGAGCCGTGCGGTTTCGGAGAGCCGGTCGGAAGTCCAGGGAGGGTCGAAGACGACGTTGACCGTCGCTTCTTTTACCTCGGGAATCTGCTCTACGCGTTGCTTGACTTCCTCGCTGAGCACGGGGCCGAGCGAGCAGCCGGGGGCGGTGAGGGTCATGTCGATCTCGACCCGGGCGCCGTCTTCGTTCTCTTCGATGTCGAGGCGGTAGATGAGGCCCAGGTCGACGATGTTGACCGGGATTTCAGGATCGTAGATCTGGCGCAGCACCTCGAGGATGCGCTCGCGCAGGTCGCCTTCGGTAGGAATCGGCGAAGGGGCGTAAGGATCAAGCCCGAAGGCGTCGGCATCCTCGCCGGCCACGCGCACGAGGCGCCCGTCGTAGAGCACGGTGAGGCTGGTGCCCAGCGTCTGCGTCAGGCGCACTTCGCTGTCTTGGGGGATCGTGACGGGTTCCCCCGAGGGGACGACGATACCATAGACGTCGCGCCGGGTGATGACCGTTTGGGCGTTCATGGGGCTGGGGCTCCCAGACGTTCGAGGGCACGGGAGAGTGCCGACAGGGTTTGGTCGATGTCCGATGCGTTGTTGTAGAAGGCGATCGAGGCGCGCACGGTGCCGGGGAGCCCATAGCGGGCGATCAGCGGCATGGTGCAGTGGTGCCCGACGCGCACCGCGATGCCTTGCGTGTCGAGCAGGGTCCCGAGGTCGGCCGGGTGGGTGCCGGCGACGTGGAAGGAGGCGATGGGGGCTTTCCCCTCCGGCGGAAGATCGGCGAGGAGCCGCAGCCCGTCGATCGCCGCCAGGCCGTCCCTCAACCTGCGGTAGAGGTGGGTTTCCCAGGCGGCCAGTTGCGCCCGATCGAATTGGCGCAGGTAGTCGATCGCGGCACCCAAAGCGATGGCTTCGGCGATGGGCGGGGTACCGGCCTCGAACTTGTAGGGAAGTTCGTTGGGTGCGAAACCATGCTCGTCGACCCAGGCGATCATCTCGCCGCCGCCTTGCCATGGGGGCATGGCTTCGAGCACTTCCTGACGCCCCCAGAGCACCCCGATGCCGGTGGGACCGAGCATTTTGTGACCGGAGAAGGCGTAGAAATCGCAACCCAGCGCTTGCACGTCCACGGGAAAATGCCCCACCGCCTGGGCGCCGTCGATGAGCACGGTCGCCCCCACGGCCTTGGCTTCGGCGATGAGCTCGGCCACGGGATTGATGGTGCCCAGGGTATTCGAGACGTGGGCGAGCGCCACCAGTCGGGGTCGCCGCTCGAGCAGCTGGCGGTAGCGTTCCCGATCGAGCGTGCCATCGTCCCGGACTGGCACGAGGGCGAGTTCGGCACCGCTGCGCCGGGCGAGCATCTGCCAGGGAACGAGGTTGGCGTGGTGCTCCATCTGGGTGGCGACGAGGAGATCGCCCTCTTTGACGAAGGCATTGCCCCAGGCTTGGGCCACGAGGTTGATCGCTTCCGTGGTGCCCCGCGTCCAGAGGACTTCCTTTTCGCTCGCGGCGTGGATCCAGCGGGCGACGGTGACGCGCGCGGTCTCGAAACAGTCGGTGGCTTCCGTGCTCAGCGCGTGCGCGCCGCGGTGCACGTTGGCGTTGCGGTTCTCGTAGAACTCGGTGAGCGCCTCGATCACCTGCCGTGGTTTCTGGGTGGTGGCGGCGTTGTCGAGGTAGATGAGGGGCCTGCCATAGACCCGCCGGTGCAGGATGGGAAAGTCTTCGCGCCAGCGCTCGACGGTGGCCGCCTCAGGCAGCGGCGTCGTCGGGGAGGGGGAGACGGGATTGGACATGGCGGAGGACCTCTGCAAGGGTGAAACGCTGCAGGACCGGAGCGAGGAAGGCGTCGATGAGCAGTCGGCGCGCTTCGACTTCGGGAATGCCCCGGCTGCGCAGGTAGAAGAGCGCTTCGTCGTCGAGCCGGCCGAGGGTGGCGCCGTGGCCGCAGGCGACATCGTCGGCGTAGATCTCGAGCTCGGGCTTGACGTCGGCAGCGGCGCCGTCGGCCAGGAGCAGGTGATCGAGCCGCATGGCGGCGTCGGTGCGTTGGCCGGCGGGTTCGATGAGGATGCGGCCAATCACGGCCGAGTGCGCTTCGGCCGGCACCAGGCCGCGCCAGCGCACGTCGGTGGTGGCGCCGGG
This sequence comes from Tepidiphilus baoligensis, assembly GCF_012911495.1. Taxonomy (NCBI): domain Bacteria; kingdom Pseudomonadati; phylum Pseudomonadota; class Hydrogenophilia; order Hydrogenophilales; family Hydrogenophilaceae; genus Tepidiphilus; species Tepidiphilus baoligensis. The sequence continues at coordinate 19,325 of NZ_JAAAUB010000017.1, read as the reverse complement.
CGCGGCATGGCGGATGCGCAGCGCGACGTCGGTGGAACCCTCTGGCTCACCCTGGGTGATGCCGGAGAGGCGCAGCGTGGCGGATTCGCCCAGTGCGACGTCCCATTCGAGCCGTTGATAGCCGCGGGCGGCGGCGAAAGCCTGCACGTCGAGGCGGGCACGCGCGCCGAGCCGGGCGCGAACGCGGTGCAGCAAGGCTTGCTCTTCGTCGGCCGTGAAGACGCCATGCGTGAGTTCGGCGCCTTCGCCGAGCCAGAGATGCACGGCGCCGTTTTGCGTGGAAGGGCCGAAGGAGGAGAACGTTTCTACGAGCGCGCCACGCGCCCCCGCGGCGACTTCGACGAGCAGGAGCGGCTGGACCCATCCGGCGCCGTGGCGGTACTGGATCTGCAGGGGAGCGTCGGTCGTTTGCTCGAGCTCAAGGAGCAGTACTGCGTCGGCTTCGACCAGGTTGCGCACGGCGAAATAATCCTCGCCCGGCTCCAGCCGCTCGCGCCAGCGTGCGCGGGTGGCCTCGTCCAGTTCGGACCAAGAACGCAGGCGCCATGCCCGGGTATGCGCGGTCACGGGCCGGCCTTGGTCGAGGCGGATCCATTCGCCGGCAAGCGGCTCGGCCGCAGGGAAGGAGAAGTCGAGGCCGCGGCCGGCGCGCTCGGGGGCGAAACAGGCGGAGAGCCGCGAGTAGCGCCAGAATTCGTTCTTGCGCGTGGGAGGCGTGAGCGTGGCGAACCGCTCGGCGAGCCGTTCGTGCCAGGCGCGCGTTGCCGCGTCTTCCGCCCAGCCGCAGGGGTGGCAGACGGCGAGTGCGGTATTCATGCGACCGACCCCTCGAGCACGGCGGCGTAGCCGCCTGCTTCGATCTGATGGGCGAGCTCGGCTTCGCCCGAGCGGGCGATGCGTCCGCCGTGCAGCACGTGCACCCGGTCGGGACGGACGTATTCGAGGATACGGGGATAGTGGGTGATGATGAGGAAGGCGCGATCGGGGCGGCGCAGGCGATTGACGCCGGCGGCCACGAGCTTGAGCGCATCCACGTCCAGACCCGAATCGGGTTCGTCGAGGATGACGAAGCGCGGCTCGAGCAGCAGCATCTGCAGGATCTCGTTGCGTTTCTTCTCGCCGCCGGAGAAGCCTTCATTGACGCCGCGCTTGAGGAAGTCGGCCGGCAGCCCCAGCACTTGCGCCGCTTCGCGCGCGGCGCGCAGCAAGGCGGCGCTGTCGAGCGGCGCTTCGCCCCGGGCCTTGCGCAGGCAGTCGAGGGCGGTGCGCAGGAATTGCAGGTTGCTCACGCCGGGAATTTCCACCGGATGCTGGAAAGAGAGAAAAAGCCCCGCCTGGGCGCGCGCTTCCGGCTCCATCGTGAGCAGGTCTTGGCCATCGAGGAGCGCTTCGCCTTCCAGGACTTCGTACCCTTCGCGGCCGGCCAGCACGTTGGCGAGCGTGCTCTTGCCCGCGCCGTTGGGGCCCATGAGGGCATGGACTTCGCCGGCGGCGATGTCCAGATCGAGCCCATCGAGGATGCGCCGGCCTTCGACGGCGACGGTGAGGTTGCGTATCGTGAGCATCATCCGACCGATCCTTCTAGACTGACTTCGAGGAGTTTGCCGGCCTCGACGGCGAATTCGAGCGGCAGTTTCTGGAACACGTCCTTGCAGAACCCCCCCACGATGAGGGCGACGGCGCGCTCGGGGTCGATGCCGCGCTGGCGGCAATAAAAGAGCTGCTCTTCGCTCACGCGCGAGGTGCTGGCTTCGTGTTCCACGATGGCGCGCGGATTGCGGCTCTCGATGTAGGGGAATGTGTGCGCGCCGCAATGGGGGCCGATGAGCAGCGAATCGCACTGGGTATAGTTGCGCGCGCCGCTCGCGCCGGGGTTGATGCGCACCAGCCCCCGGTAGGCGTTCTGGCTGTGGCCGGCAGCGATGCCCTTGGAGACGATGGTGCTGCGGGTGTTGCGCCCCAGGTGGATCATCTTGGTGCCGGTGTCGGCCTGTTGCCGACCGCGGGTGAGCGCCACCGAGTAGAATTCGCCCACGCTGTCGTCGCCCTTGAGGATCACGCTGGGATACTTCCAGGTGATGGCTGAACCGGTCTCGACCTGGGTCCAGGAGATCTTGGCGCCGCGCCCGGCGCACAGTCCGCGTTTGGTGACGAAGTTGTAGACGCCGCCGCGACCTTCTTCGTCGCCGGGGTACCAGTTTTGTACCGTGCTGTAGCGAATCTCGGCCCCTTCGAGGGCGATGAGCTCGACCACCGCAGCGTGCAGCTGGTGCTCGTCGCGCATGGGCGCGGTGCAGCCCTCGAGGTAGGAGACGTAGCTGCCTTCGTCAGCGATGATGAGCGTGCGCTCGAACTGCCCGGTGCGGGCGGTGTTGATGCGAAAGTAGGTGGAGAGCTCGAGCGGACAGCGCACGCCCTTGGGGACATAGACGAAGGAGCCGTCGCTGAAGACGGCGGAATTGAGCGCGGCGAAGAAGTTGTCCCCCGGCGGCACGACGCTGCCGAGGTACTTCTGCACGAGTTCGGGATATTTTTGCACCGCTTCCGAGATGGGGCAGAAAATGACGCCGGCTTCGGCGAGCTTGTCCTTGAAGGTGGTGAGCACCGAGACCGAGTCGAAGACGGCGTCGACCGCCACGCCGGCGAGCGCGGCCCTCTCGTGCACCGGCACGCCGAGTTTTTCATAGGTCTCGAGGAGCTTGGGATCGATCTCGGTTTCGCTGCGGCGCTTGGGCGCGGCGTAGTAGATGAGTCCTTGGTAGTCGATGGGCTCGTAGTGCACGTGTGCCCAGCGCGGTTCGCGCATCGTCTGCCAGCGACGGAAGGCGTCGAGCCGCCATTGGCGCAGAAAATCGGGTTCGTTCTTCTTGGCCGAGATGTATTCAATCACCTTCTCATCGAGGCCGGGCGGTAGCGTCTCGGTCTCGATGTCGGTGACGAAGCCGGCCTCGTAGGCTTGGCTGAGGGCAGCGTCGAGTTCAGCGGTGGACATACGGCTCACTCCCCCGGAAGTCCGTGGATTTGTTGACCATTATACTAGGTTTTTTGCCCGAAGGGGGCTATGCGCGCCCTAGGCTGAACCTATTGGGCGCGGGAAGAGGAGGTTTCGTTGAGGATGATGTTGACTTCGAGGATCTCGAGGTTGTCTTGCCGCTCGAGCTGGACCTTGATGTCTTCGGGGGCGATCTTCACGTATTTGGAAATGACGTCGAGCAGTTCTTTTTGTAATGCAGGGAGGAAGTCGGGCGAGGACTTGCCGTCGACGTGCTCGCGCGCGATGATGAGCTGCAAACGCTCCTTGGCGATTGCCGCGGTTTTTTTCTTTTCCCCGAAGAGGCGCGTGAGCAGCGACATCAGGTACCCCCGAAGATGCGTTTGATGAGGCTGGGTTTTTCGTAGGAGACGAAACGCAGGGGCTTGTCTTCTCCGAGGAAACGGGAGACGACGTCGGCGTAGGCTTCGGCGACGTCGGTGCCCTTGAGGTGGATTGCCGGAACCCCCTGGTTGGAGGCGTGCAGCACGGCATCGGACTCGGGGATGACACCAAGGAGCGGGACGCGCAGCAGCTCTTGGATGTCTTTGTAGGAGAGCATCTCGCCTTCCTCGACGCGCTTGGCGCTGTAGCGCGTCACCAGCAGGTGCTCCTTGACCGGATCGCGCCCTTCGATCGCCCGGCGGGACTTGGATTGCAAGATGCCGAGGATGCGGTCGGAATCGCGCACCGAGGAGACTTCCGGATTGGTGACGACGATGGCCTCGTCGGCGAAGAGCAGCGCCATCAAGGCACCGCGCTCGATCCCGGCGGGCGAGTCGCACACGACGTAGTCGAAGCCCATTGCTTCGAGCTCTTTGATGACCTTTTCCACGCCCTCTTCGGTGAGGGCATCCTTGTCCTTGGTCTGGGAGGCGGGCAAGATGTGGAGGGTATCGACGTGTTTGTCCTTGATGAGGGCTTGGGTGAGCTTGGCTTCTCCCTGGACCACGTTGACGAAATCGTAGACGACGCGGCGCTCGCATCCCATGATGAGATCGAGGTTGCGCAGACCGACGTCGAAGTCGATGACTGCGGTCTTGAAGCCGCGAAGCGCCAGGCCCGAGGCGAAAGCGGCGCTGGTGGTGGTCTTGCCCACCCCACCTTTGCCGGAAGTGACGACGACGATGCGCACGAGTGGAGCCTCTCAGAGGGTATCGATGGGTTCGATGAGCAGTTGGTTTTGCCCTTGGTTAATTTGCAATTTTACCTGGACGGAACGGTTTGCGATAGAGGCGGGCAGCCCGTTTTCGAAAGTCCGGTAAATGCCGGCGATGGAGACGAGTTCGGGGCCGAAGTGGGTGGCGAGAATGCGGGCTTGCAGATTGCCGCCGGCACCGGCGAGTACCCGCCCACGCAAGGGACCCCAGCAGTGGATGCTGCCAGCGGCGATGATTTCGGCGCCGGGATTGGAGCCGGCCAGGAGGACGACGTCTCCCTCGGGGGCGTAGATTTGCTGTCCGGCGCGTACGGGCCGTTCGATGAACTTGGTGGGCGCAGGGACGAGCGGCTCCGCAGACGAGGGCGATTCCGGCGGCGGGGGTGGGGGTTTGACGGGTTTGGGCGTGGCCGCGGCTTCGAGGCGCATTGCTGCTTCGTCGAGTACCGCCAGGTGCAAGCGCTTCAGGGCGGCGTCGAACGATTCGGGCACGCCGCGCACGCCGATGGGTTGCAGCCCGAGGCGGCGAAAAAAAGCCACGAGGCCGCTCCAGTCGACCTGTTCGGGCCAGTCGCCTACCTCGGAGAAATCGAGCACGGCCGGCTCGCCGCCAAAATAGCTCTCGGTGCCGGCAAAGCGCTTGTGTAGCACGTCGGCAAGCCGCGCTGGGCTCACGAGGGGGGAGCGCACGACGATGCCTTCGAATCGTCCGCTCTCGAATCGTACCTCTTCGCTCATCGGATTGACCCTTTCGATCAGTGGCGGGTGGCGGGCGCGGCGCCGTCGTCCTCGGTGAAGATGCGGGGAAGATCGTCGCGGGTGAAACGGTATTCCAGACCGCCGAGCTCGTCGCGCACGAGGATTTCTCCATCGCGCTCGAGTTGCGCTTCGACTTCCTTCCGGCCGAGTAATCGCAGCATCCGGATCACGGCGGCCTCGTTGGGCTTGACCTCGTGCGCGATGCCGAGCGCGGTGAAGAGGCGCACCCTCTCTTCGGGGAAGAGGCGCGAGAGGAGCTCGGGGGCGTCGAGCGCGAGCAGTTCGGGTTCGGTGACGGTATCGGCGAGGCGGGTGAGGCGGTTCCAGCCGTCGGGGTCCTTCTCATCGGCGGAAGGGAGCTTTTGCAGCAGGAGCCCCGCGGCGGCGTGCTCGTTGGCGGCGAGCCACAGGCGCGCCGGCTGCTGCTCGGACTGGGCGAGGAAGGCTTCCAGCGTGTCGCGTAGCGTCTGGCCGTTCCAGGGAACGATGCTCACGTAGGGCTCCTTCGAGACCGGGAGGTCGAGCACCATCTGCAGCTGGGCTTCACCCAGGAGCTCGCGTGCATCGGCATCGGGTCGCGGCGCGCGATCGGGCTCGTAGCGGGCGAAGGCACGCAAATTGCGATCGGGGCCGAGGTCGACCACGAGCAGGCTCACCGGGCCTTCTCCTTGGGCCTGGAAAGTGATGCGGGTGGGATCCTTGAGCCGGGCGGCGATCATGGCGGCGAAGGCGGCGAGTTCGCCGAGCAGGCGCTGCACGGCGGGGGGATCGTTCCGGCGGGCGAGGATGCCTTGCCAGGCGTCGACCAGGCGCACGTGGGCGCCGCGGATGTCGGCGTTGTCGATGAGGAAGGGTTGGACGGCGTCGTGCATGGCGAACCTCAGCGTTCCAGGGCGCGGGCGAGCGCCTGGGCGAGGGCGCTCTCGGGGGCAGGGGATTCGCGCCGGTCAGGCTTGGCGGGTTTGGCCGCCTGGGCGGGGCGACGCGCTTCCTTGGCGGCAGGTTCGGCGTGGGGCCGGGCTGCCGGTGCCGCTTCGGCACGTTCCTTTTTCAACGACAGAGCGATGCGGCGCCGCTCGAGGTCGACTTCGAGCACGCGTACCCGCACGATTTGCCCTGGTTTGACGACTTCGTGCGGGTCGCGCACGAAGCGCTCGGAGAGCTCGGAGACGTGGGCGAGACCATCCTGATGCACGCCGATGTCGATGAAGGCGCCGAAATTGGTGACGTTGGTGACCACGCCTTCGAGCCATTGGCCGGGGCGGAGGTCTTCGAGCGTCTCGATTCCTTCGGCGAAGCGTGCGGTGCGGAATTCCGGGCGCGGGTCGCGCCCCGGCTTGACGAGCTCGGCGAGGATGTCGCGCACGGTGGGCAGCCCGAAGCGCTCATCGGTGAATTCGGCCGGGTCGAGCGTCTCGATGAGGGCACGCTGGCCGAGGACTTCGCGCACGTCCTTGCCGATACGCTCGAGGATTTTGCGCACCAGGGGATAGGCTTCGGGGTGCACGGCGGAGGCATCCAGGGGGTCGTCTCCTTCGGGGATGCGCAGGAATCCGGCGGCCTGCTCGAAGGTGCGGGGGCCGATGCGCGGAACCTCGCGCAGTTGCTCGCGTCGGCGAAATCCGCCGTGGCGCTGGCGCCAGGCGACGATCTCTTCGGCGATGCTACGGTTGAGCCCCGAGACGCGGGCGAGCAGCGCGGGGCTGGCGGTGTTGAGGTCGACGCCGACGGCGTTGACGCAATCCTCGACCACGGCGTCCAGCGTGCGCGACAGTTGCGTCGCGTCGAGGTCGTGCTGATACTGACCGATGCCGATCGACTTGGGATCGATCTTGACGAGTTCGGCGAGCGGATCCTGCAGGCGGCGGGCGATGGAGACGGCACCGCGCAGGGAGACGTCGAGCTCGGGGAGTTCCTGCGAGGCGAGCTCGGAGGCGGAGTAGACCGAGGCGCCGGCTTCCGAGACGACCACTTTTTGCGCCCGCAGCTCGGGGTGGCGCGCCAGGCACTCGGAGACGAGGCGTTCGGTCTCGCGGCTGGCGGTGCCGTTGCCGATGGCGATGAGTTCGACGTTGTGCCGGGCGATGAGCTCGGCGAGCGCGGCGATCGTCGGCTCGTAGTGGCGCCGCGGCTCGAAGGGGTAGAGGGTGTCGGTGGCGATCACGCGGCCGGTGGCGTCGACCACGGCAACCTTGATGCCGGTGCGGATGCCCGGGTCGATGCCCATGGTCACGCGGGCGCCGGCCGGGGCGGCGAGGAGCAGTTCCTTGAGGTTGCGCCCGAAGACGCGGATCGCTTCCGTGCCGGCGCGCTCGCGCATGCGGTTGAGGGCGTCGAGTTCGAGATGGACCGAGAGCTTGGTCGCCCAGGCCCAGCGGGCGGTGTCGAGCCGCCAGCGGTCGGCGGGGCGCCCCTGGTCGGCCAGGCCATAGCGGCGCGCCATGACGGCGAGCGCGGGGTGGGGACGATCTTCGTCATGGGGGACGTCGACGCTGAGCCGCAGCACGCCTTCGTTGCGCCCGCGCAGCAGGGCGAGCGCCCGGTGCGAGGGGATGGCGGCGATCGGTTCGTGGTGGTCAAACCAGTCGCGGAACTTGGCGCCTTCCGTTTCCTTGCCTTCGACGACGCGGCTATGGACATGGGCCTCCCGCTCGAAGAGGGCGCGCAGCTCGGCGAGCAGATCGGCATCTTCGGCGTAGCGCTCGGCGAGGATCTGGCGCGCCCCCTCGAGCACGGCCTTGACGTCGGCAAAGCCTGCGTCCGGGTTGAGGTAAGCGGCGGCGAGCGCTTCCGGTTCGGCGAGCGGGTCGCTGGCGAGCGCGTCGGCGAGCGGCTCCAGCCCCGCCTCGCGGGCGATCATGGCCTTGGTGCGCCGTTTGGGGCGATAAGGGAGGTAGAGGTCTTCGAGCGCCTGTTTGGTGTCGGCGGCGCGCAGCTTTTCGTCGAGTTCGGCGGTGAGTTTGCCTTGCTCGGCGATGGAGGAGCGAATCGCTTCGCGGCGCGCTTCGAGTTCGCGCAGGTAGCCCAGACGCTCTTCGAGCTGGCGCAGCTGCGTGTCGTCGAGCCCGCCAGTGAGCTCCTTGCGGTAGCGGGCGATGAAGGGGACGGTGGATCCGGCATCGAGCAGTGCCACGGCGGCCATCACCTGGCGCGGCGCGACGCCCAGTTCTTGGGCGATTCGGTTTTCGATCGTCGACATCGGCTATCGTCTTGGCAGGAAAAGGCGGATTGTGGCCGTCGGCGCGACGGCGGTCAACGTTCGGGGAGCATGAGTGCCTGTCGTCCAGCCCATTCCTCGTCGGGTTCGAGCGACACGGGGACGCTCGCCTGCGCGGCCTCGATGCAGACGAAACGCTGCCAGGCACCGGCGGGGAGGTCGGCGGGGCCGGCTTCGCCGGGGTTCCAGAGTACGGTCTCGCCGAAACCGGCCTGTGCGATCTCGGTGCGCAGGGTGGGGGTGGCGAGCGTGAGCACGCGTTCGCCACCACGGTAGAGCCGGTCGAGCGGCGGCTCCAGTCGTGTGACGTTCTCCGCTTCGGCGTGCCACAGGCGGGGGTCGGCCGGGTCGGTGTATTCGCTGCCGCCCAGTCCTTGCAGGGCGCTGCGCTCGATCTCGGGTACGGCCAGATAGGTGTGTAGCGCCGCGGTGAAGGTGAAAGGGGCGGTGCCGGTGTTGCGCACGGCGAGTTCCACGTCCAGGCGTCGCTCGGAGAGGAGCACGGTGACTTCGGCGAGGAAGTCGTGAGGGAAGGTGGTGCGTGCGCCGGGTTCGAGCAGGGTGGGGTCGAGCTGCAGGGTCACGAGCACGTAGTCTTCGCCTTGGCGCGTCTCGTCAATGCGCCAGGCGTGGGTGCGGGCGAAGCCGTGGCGCGCTCCGGAGCCGAGCGTGCCGAATTGGGGAAAAATGATGGGGATGCCGCCGCGGATGGGCTGCGCTCCGGTGAGAGCGGCGGATTCGCTCCTCAGATAGAGCCGCTCCTGGCCGTCTTCGGGGATCCAGGAGAGGACCTGGGCGCCGAACGGGGTGAGGGTGGCGCGGGCTTCACCCAGCGAGAGGGTGAGCGCCGGGAGTTCGCCGAGGCGGTGGGTGTCGATGTGGACGGTGGGCATGGTCAGGAACCTTGCAGCGGCAGGATGCCTTTCTTGATGGTGCGGTCTTCGGGGTCGTCGGTGAGGGTGAAGCCGAGGCTCTGCACGAAACGCAGCATGCGCTCGTTGTTGGCAAGGAAGACGCCGGTCATGTATTTCAGACCCCGGCTGCGGGCCGTTTCGATGAGGATCTGCATGAGGCGGCGGGCGAGCCCCCGACCCTGCCATTCGTCGGCGACGACGATGGCGAACTCGCAGGATTCGCCGTCGGGGTTCACGGCATAGCGGGCCACGCCCAGTTCGATCTCTTCGCCGTTCTTGTCTTTGGTGACGGCGATGAAGGCCATTTCGCGGTCGTAGTCGATCTGGGTGAGCCGCGCGAGCATGGGCGGAGGCAGCTCGTTGAGCGTGGTCATGAAACGGAAGTACTTGGTCTCGGGCGAGAGGCGGCGCACGAACTCGGCCTCGAGCTCGGCGTCTTCGGGGCGGATGGGCCGGATGGTGATCTCGGTGCCGTCACCCAGGGTCCAGATGTGGATGAGGTGCGAAGGGTAGGGGTGGATCGCCATGTGGGCATAGCGATCCGCCGAGGGATTGATGGGCTGGATGGTGATCTTGGCATCCAGAGCGATGGCTTCCCGTTCGTCGACCACCAGCGGATTGATGCTGAGGTAGTCGATCCAGGGGAGTTCGCATACCATCTCGGAGACGCGCAACAGCACCTGTTCGAGCTTGTCGAAGGCGATCGCCGGCATGTTTCGGTATTCCTGAAGCATGGGGTAGACGCGGCTGTTGCGTACGAGATCCTGGGCGAGGAAGCCGTTCAAGGGGGGTAGGGCCACGTTCATGTCCTCTTCCATGCCTACCCGCCTGCCTCCCTCACCGAAGAGGATCACTGGCCCGAAGATGGGGTCGCGGCGCACGCGGATCGCCAGTTCTCGCCCATGACGCTTGATGACCATCGGTTCGATGGCCACGCCGTTGATCACCGCATCGGGCACGTTCTTCTTGACGTCGGCGATGATCTCCTGATAGGCGGTGCGTACCGCGGCCAAGGAGCCGAGGTTCAGGCGTACGCCGCCCGAGTCGGCTTTGTCGATCACCGAGGGGGAATCGATCTTCATCGCCACGGGCAAGCCCAGCTCTTCGGCGAGCACCATGGCCTCGGTGACACTGCGCGCGACCACCGTCTGGGCGATGGGAATGTGGAAAGCCGCGAGGATGGCTTTCGATTCCATTTCGTTGAGACGGTTGCGCCGCTCGGAGAGCGCCGTTTCGATGACGAGCTGCGCATTCTCCACGCGCGGCGGCTCGTGGTGCGACAGAGGAGCTGGTGTTTGGGCGAGGAGCTTCTGGTTGCGGTAGTAGGAGGAGACGTGCGAGAAGAGCTCGACCGCAGGCTCGGGCGCTTCGAACGTGGGAATGCCGGCGGCGATGAATTTCTGCCGTGCCTCTTCGACGAGCTCCTGTCCGAGCCAGCAGGTGACGACGGGCTTTTCGGCGTGCTTTTCTTCTTCGATGATCGCTTCGGCCACGGCGGTGGGGTCGGTCATGGCCTGTGGCGTGAGGATGAGGAGCACGCCGTCGACTTCGGGTGATTCGAGCACGATCTGGAAAGTCTTGCGGTAGCGCTCGGCATCGGCATCGCCCAGGATGTCGAGGGGGTTGCCGTGTGACCAGGATTCGGGCAGGAAGGCATCGAGCCGCCCGAGGGTGTCGCTGCTGAGTTTGGCCAGGGGGATTTTCAGATCGGCGGCACGGTCGGCCGCCATCGCTCCGAGGCCGCCGCCGTTGGTGATGATGGCGAGCCGGTTGCCGCGTGGACGCAGGCGGGCGAAGAGGGCGGTGGCAGCCGCGTAGAGCTGACTGATGTTGTACAGGCGGATCACGCCGGAGCGGCGCAGGGCGGCATCGAATACGGCGTCGTTGCCGGGTTGGTTGCCCGTGTGGGCGAGAATGACCTGCATCACTTCCGGTCGGCGCCCGGCCTTGAGTACCAGGACGGGCTTGACGCGGGCGGCGGCGCGCAGCGCGCTCATGAAGCGGCGCGCGTTGCGGATGCCTTCGATGTAGAGGATGATGGATTCGGTGCGGTGGTCGGTGGCGAGAAAGTCGAGTACGTCGCCGAAATCGACGTCGGCCGACACGCCCAGCGACACGACGGCGGAAAAACCCACGCCGTTGGGTTTGGCCCAGTCGAGCACGGCGGCACACAGGGCGCCCGACTGCGACACGAGTCCGATGGACCCCTTGATGGCGGAAGTATGGGCAAACGTGGCATTGAGTCCGATGCTCGGGCGTACGACCCCGAGGCAGTTGGGTCCGAGCACGCGCATTTTGTAGCGCCGGGCGATCTCGATGACCTGGCGTTCGAGATGGCTGCCGCGCGGTCCGGATTCGGAGAAGCCGGAGCTGAGCACGACGATGGCCTTGACCCCGGCGCGGCCACAGGCTTCGACGATGCCAGGAACGCGGTCGGGCCGGGTGCAGATGACCGCCAGGTCGAGCCGGTGCGGCACGTCTTCGACGGACTTGTAGCAGGGCAGGTCGAAGAGCGTCTCGTGATTGGGGTTGATGAGGAAGAGTCGCCCGTGGAATCCGGCTTCCAGTATGTTACGCGTGACGGTCTGCCCGAGCGAGCCGGGGCGGTCGGAAGTGCCGATGATGCCGACGGAACGCGGTTCGAGCAGCGGCTGGAGATAATGGGTCTCTTTCATGACGTCGTGCCCTGGGCGATGAGACCATAAGTTTATCGCACCCCGGTGCAGCGCGGGCATGGTGCACGGCGCTCGGGGGTAGAATCGTCGGGCGGCTGTGCGCATGATGAGAGGAAAGGAGCGAAGAATGTCGCTGGAGGCGGTGCGGGCGAAGGGTTTGCTGGTTGAGCGGGCCTGGATCGGAGGGCAATGGTGTGAGGCCGATTCGGGAAGGCGTTTTCCCGTCTTCGATCCGGCAAGCGGCGAGCGCCTCGCCGAGGTGCCGGACATGGGTGGGAGCGAGACGCAGCGGGCGATCGCGGCGGCTGCGGCGGCGTTCGATTCCTGGAGGCGGAGCCTGCCCCAGGAACGCGCAGCGGTGCTGTCGCGCTGGGCGGCTCTGATGCGCGAGGCGCAAGAGGCGCTGGCCGAGCTGGTGATGCACGAGCAGGGAAAACCGCTCGCGCAGGCGCGGGGCGAAGTGGCGCACGCGGCGGCCTTCGTCGAGTGGTTCGCCGAAGAAGGAAAGCGCATCTACGGCGAGATCGTGCCGACCAATCGGGCCGACCGGCGTTTTCTCGTGCTGCGCCAACCGGTGGGCGTCTGTGCGGCGATCACGCCGTGGAATTTTCCCGCCTCGATGATCACGCGCAAGGTGGCGCCGGCGCTGGCCGTGGGCTGCACGGTGGTGGTGAAACCGGCCGAGCAGACGCCGCTCACGGCCCTGGCGCTCGCGCGGCTCGCCGAGCGTGCCGGCATGCCGGCCGGGGTGCTCAACGTGGTCACCGGCGCCGATCCGGTGCCGATCGGCAGGGCCCTCACTGCCGATGCCCGCGTGCGCAAGATCTCTTTCACCGGCTCGACCGAGGTCGGGCGGCTGCTGATGGCGCAAAGCGCCGCCACGCTCAAGCGCCTGTCGCTGGAGCTCGGGGGCGACGCGCCTTTTCTCGTGTTCGACGACGCGGACGTGGAGGCCGCGGTGCAGGGGGCGATCGCCTCGAAATACCGCAATTCGGGGCAGACCTGCGTGTGCGTCAACCGCATCCTGGTGCAAGAGGGGATTTATGATGCGTTCGTACGCCGCTACGTCGAGGAGGTGGGCAAACTCACCGTCGGGCCGGGCTGGCAGCCGGGGGTGACGGTGGGGCCGCTCATCGACGAGGCGGCGCTCGTCAAGGTGGAAACCCTGGTACACGACGCGCTCGAGAAAGGGGCGCGGCTCTTGTGCGGCGGTCGGCGTTTGCACGGGCTTTTTTATGCGCCGACGGTGCTGGAGGGAATCACGCCCGAGATGCGCATCGCGCACGAGGAGATCTTCGGGCCGGTGGCCCCGCTGCAGCGTTTCGGCACGGAAGAGGAAGGGGTGCGGCTGGCCAATGCCACCGACTACGGCCTGGCAGGGTATTTGTACGCGCGCGATGTCGGCCGCATCCTGCGCGTGGCCGAGGCGCTCGAAGTCGGCGTGGTCGGCGTCAATACGGGGTCGACTTCGAACGAGGCGGCACCTTTCGGCGGCATCAAGCAGTCCGGCTTCGGGCGCGAGGGCTCGAAGTATGGGGTGGAGGAGTATCTGGAGTTGAAGTCGGTATGCCTGGCGGGGCTGTAGCCCCGTTTCACCCTTGNGATATGTCTCGGTCGCTGCGCTACCTTCCGCCTTGCGCTTCATCCCGCTCGCTCATTTCTTCAGCGTCTCCCTTACTGGGCGGCGAGCGCGCGGGCGGCGGTGCGTTGATTCTCGCCCAGCGCCGCGAGGCCGATGCCCAGGAGCAGCAGCACGAAACCGAGCGCCTGCAGGCCGCCGAGCCGCTCGTCGAACACGAGCCAGGCCAGCAGGCTGCTGCCGACGGGTTCTCCCAGGGTGACGATGGCCACGAAAGCGGCCGAGACATGGCGCAGCGACCAGTTGTAGGCCGTGTGCCCCACCACCTGCGGCAGCAGCGCAAGGAGCAGAAGCGCCTCCCAGCCCTCGACCGACCAACCCGATAGAGGTGTGCCGGTGAGCAGGCAGGCGAGCATGAGGAGCATCGCGGCGCTCGCATAGACGCTGAAGACGTAGGCCGGTAGGGTGAGCCGCGCCCGCAACCGGTGCCCCAGGAGTAGGTAGGCCGAGAAACACCAGGCGCCGGCAAGGGCGAGGAAGTTGCCCCATAGAGAATCGGCACCGCCCGTGTGCCGGTCGCTCCAGAAGATGGCCAGACTGCCGGCGAGCGCGAGCGCCATGCCGGCGAGCAGTGTGCGGTTGAACCGCTCGCGCAGGAAGAGGAAGCCCACGAGGGCGATCCAGATGGGGTTGGTGGTGACCAGCACCGTGCTCGAGGCGACCGACGTCAGCGCGAGCGAGCGGATCCACAGCGCGAAATGCAGCGCGAGGAAAGTGCCGGCGAGCAGTGCGAGGCCGATTTGCCGCAGGGTCATGGCGCGCAGCGAGGCCCGGTCGAAGAAGATCGCCACGGGTGCCACGGCGAGCGCGGCGAAGGTGAGACGCCAGGCGGCCACGGCGAGCGATTCCACGCCCTCGCCCTGGGCGAGGCGCGCGCAGATCGCCCCGGCGGCGATCGACAACATCCCACCCACGGCGACGAGATAGGCGATCAGCCGGCGTTCGATCATGAGGCAGCGTCGAGGTAGGCGGCGCGCACCTGGGAATCGGCGAGCAGGGCGGCACCGCTGCCTTCGAGCACGATACGTCCGTTTTGTAGCACGTAGCCGCGGTGCGCGATCTTCAATGCCTGCCGGGCATTTTGTTCTACCAGCAGGATGGTGAGTCCGTGTTCGCGGTTGAGGGCGACGATGGTGCGAAAAATGGTGCGGATGACGAGCGGCGCGAGCCCCAGCGAGGGTTCGTCGAGCAACAGCAGGCGTGGTTCGCTCATCAGTGCCCGCCCGATGGCCAGCATTTGCTGCTCGCCGCCGGAGAGTGTGCCGGCACGTTGGGCGCGGCGCGTTTCGAGCACGGGAAAGAGCGAGAAGACCCGCCGCAGGTTTTCTTCGACGTGAGCCCCGTCGAGCGGTGTGGCCCCCAACAGCAGGTTTTCGTAGACGCTCATCTTGGCAAAGACGCGCCGCCCCTCCGGAACGAGGGCCATGCCGCGGCGCGCGATACGGTGCGGCGGCAGCGCCGTGATGTCTTCGCCCTCGAGCAGGATGCGGCCGCTGCTCGCGCGCGGGGTGCCGAAGAGCGTCGTCATCAAGGTGGATTTGCCGGCGCCGTTCGCCCCGATGAGCGTGACGATCTCGCCGGCGCGCACCACCAGGTCGACCTCGGCGAGCGCCTGGATGGGGCCGTAGTGGGCGCTGACGTGCTGCAATTCAAGCATCGGCGGCCTCTTCGTCTTCTTCGCCCAGATAGGCACGGATCACTTCCGGATCGCGGCGCACCGCCTCGGGCGGCCCTTCGGCGATCTTGCGCCCGAAGTTCATCACCACCACGTGATCGGACACGTTCATCACTACGCTCATGTCGTGCTCGATGAAGAGCAGCGTCAAGCCGTGTGCGTCGCGCAGCGCCGTGAGCAGCGCCTTGAGCTCGGCCGATTCGCGCGGATTGAGGCCGGCGGCCGGCTCATCCAGGCACAGCAGGCGCGGTCGCGCGCACAGGGCGCGGGCGATTTCCACGCGGCGTTGGGTGCCGTAGGGCAAGGCACCGGCCGGCGTATCGGCAAAGGCGGTGAGCCCCAGCTCGGCGAGCCAGCGCCGGGCGAGTTCGATCGCCTCGCGTTCGGCACGCCGATAGCCCGGTGTGTGCAGCAAACCGGCAAGGGCGAAACGCGACGCCCGCGTGAGCGCCTGATGCTGGGCCACGAGCAGATTTTCCAGCACCGTCATGCCACCGAAGAGGCGGATGTTCTGGAACGTGCGCACGATGCGCGCCTCGCGGGCGATGCGGTGACCCTTGAGGCGGGTGAGGTCGCGCTCACTGCCATCGTCCTCGTGCAGCAGGATGCGACCGGCACTGGGGCGATAGAAACCGGTGAGACAGTTGAAGAGCGTCGTCTTGCCTGCTCCGTTGGGGCCGATGATGGCGGTGATCGCTCCGCGCGGCACCTGCAGCGAGAGCTCGTCGATGGCGGTGATGCCGCCAAAGCGCATCACGAGGTGGTCTACCGTGAGGAGCGGCGTCATGGCGCGCTGCTCCGCGACGGGTTCAGGCGCACGGTGGGTTCGCGCCGCGCGAGCAGGCCCATGGGCCTCACCGCCATGATGGTGACCATGGCCGCACCGAAGACGAGCATGCGGTAGTCGGCGAACTGGCGCCCCACTTCCGGCAGTACGACCAGCACCGCCGCGGCGAGCACCACGCCGAGCTGCGACCCCATGCCGCCCAGTACGACGATGGCGAGGATCGTGGCCGATTCGGCGAAAGTGAAACTCTCCGGCGAGATGAATCCCTGCCGGGCGGCGAAGAAGACGCCGGCAAAGCCGGCGAGCATCGCCCCGGTGGCGAACGCCGAGAGCTTGACGGTGGTGGTATTGAGCCCCAGGGACTTGCAGGCGATCTCGTCTTCGCGCAGCGCTTCCCAGGCTCGTCCCGTGGGCAGGACGCGCAAGCGGCTGATGAGGGCATGCGTGAGCAGCGCCAGCGCCACGATGAGGTAGTAGAGGAAGATGAAGCGGTGCATGGGCGAGAATTCCAGCCCGAAAAATTCATGGAAGGTGTGCCCCTCGGCGCTGCGCGCAAACGGCAACCCGAAGAAGCTCGGGCGGGGAATGCTGCCGATGCCGTTGGGTCCGCCGGAAAAGGAAGTCCAGTTGAGCAGCACGATGCGGATGATTTCGCCGAAGCCCAGGGTGACGATGGCGAGGTAGTCGCCGCGAAGCCGCAGCACCGGATAGCCGAGCAGGATGCCGAAGAGCGCCGCCAAGGCGCCCGCCGCCGGCAGCGCCGCCCAGAAGCTCCAGCCGAACTGCGTCGACAGGAGAGCATAGGTGTAAGCGCCCACGGCGTAAAAGGCGACGTAGCCCAGATCCAGAAGCCCGGCGAGCCCTACCACCACGTTGAGTCCCCAGCCGAGCATCACGTAGATGCCCAGGGTGGTGGCCGTGTCGATCACGTAGCGGTTGTCGGCGAAAAAGACCGGCAGCAGAAGCGCCGCCGCCAGCAGGCTCGTGCCGGCGGCGCGGCGCAGCACGACGTCCCCGCTCGAGAAGACGGCGCGCTTGCGGGCCGGTCTGCGGCTGCGCCAGGCATCGAGTGCCGCCCGCAACAGCAACCGTCCGAAGAAGAGCGCCGCGAGCGTCGCCCCCCACGCCCCCCAGCGGGTGCGCACGGCGAGCGCTCCGCCTGCTTCGACGGTGACGAGCCCGATGAAAGGCAAGGCGAGCAGCCCGCCGAGCACCGTGACGGCGAGCGCATCGCGCAGGCGCAGGGCAAGCGGCGAAGACGCACGGAGCGCGGCGGCGGTCATCACACTTTCTCCACGTCGGGTTTGCCCAGCAGCCCCGTGGGGCGAAAGAGCAGTACCAGCACGAGGATGGAGAAAGTGGCCACGTCTTTGTACTCCGGCCAGAGATAGGCCGACCAGAACGCCTCGACGAGGCCGATGAGCAGGCCGCCCAGCATGGCACCGGGAATGGAACCGATGCCGCCGAGTACTGCGGCGGTGAACGCCTTGATGCCGGCGATGAAGCCGATGGTGAAATCGATCACGCCATATTGCAATACCGCCATCATCCCGGCGACGGCCGCCAGCGCCGCGCCGAGGATGAAGGTGAGCGAGATGGTGCGATCGACGTCGATGCCCAGCAGGGCGGCCATCTTGGGGTCCTGCTCGCAGGCGCGCTGCTGGCGACCGAAGGACGTGCGCGTGATCATCCAGGCAAAGCCGGTCATGACGACGAGCGTGACGACGATCACGGTGAGCTGGGCCCAGCCGAAAGTGACGTGAAAATCATCGGCCGACCACAGCGTCACCCCTCCCTGCCACAGCGGCGGCACGGACTTGATGCGCGCCCCCTGCGTGAGCTGGACGTAGTTCTGCAGGAAGATGGACATGCCGATGGCCGAAATCAGCGGGGCGAGGCGCGGCGCCCCGCGCAGCGGCCGGTAGGCGAGGCGCTCGACCGCCCAGCCGTAGAGGGCGGTGAAAGCGACCGAGACGAAGAGCATGGCGAGCAGCACGAGCGGCGTCGGCCCGATTCCCAGCGCGGCGCACAGCACGTACGTGAGCACCGAGAGGAAGGCGCCGATCATGTAGATTTCGCCGTGGGCGAAGTTGATCATGCCGATGATGCCATACACCATCGTGTAACCGATGGCGATGAGGCCGTACATCGCCCCCAAGGTCAGCCCGTTGATGAGCTGCTGCAGCGCGTAGCCCAAAGGCGTATCTCCCTCGTGCGCCCGTCGTGCCTTACTCGGCGTAGTCGTAGCGCCCGCCGGTCCACTTGTAAATGGCGAAGGCCGGTTTCTTCAGGTCGCCTTTCTCGTCGAATTCCAGCGTGCCGATGGCCGTGTCGAATGTCCCCTTGCGCAGCACCGGCTCGAGCTTGGCGCGCTCGACCCCACCGGCCTGCGTCACCGCCTGCTCGAAGAGCTGCAGGGCAGCGTAGGCGTAGAGCACGTAGCCCTCGGGCTCGATCTGGGCGGCGCGGAAGCGCTCGACGATGGGCGCGGCCTGCGGATTCTTGCGCGGATCGGGCGTGAAGGTGAAGTAGACGCGATCGGCGAGCTGGCCGGCGGCGGAGACGAGCTCGGAGTTGGTCATGGTGTCGCCGCCCACGATGACGAGAGGTAGCCCCACCTGGTCGGACTGGCGCAACAGGAGCGCGACCTCGGTGTGATAGCCGCCGTAGGCGAGCACGTCGACGCCGGCGTTCTTCAGCCGCGTGACGATGCCGGAATAGTCCTTCTCGCCGGCGGTGAGGGATTCACGCAGCGCCGGCTCCTTGCCGGCGGCGCTCATCGCCTTGGCGATCTCGTCGGCGAGCCCCTTGCCGTAGGCGCTCTTGTCGTCGAGTACGGCGACTTTCTTGTCTTTGAATTTAGTGGCGATCCATTGCCCGATCACCGAGCCCTGCTGGTCGTCTCGCCCCATGATGCGGAAGAGGTTCTTCAGGCCGCGTTCGGTCACCTGCGGGTTGGTCGACACCGTGGCCATGAGGATGTCGGCGTCGTTGTAGATGTCGGAAGCCGGGATCGTCGAGCTGGAGCACCAGTGACCATGCACGAACTGCACTTTCTTGTTGACGAGGGCGTTGGCCACGGCCACGGCCTGTTTCGGGTCGCAGGCATCGTCGCCGTATTCGAGTTTGATCTTCTGCCCCAGCACGCCGCCTTTGGCGTTGATGTCGGCGGCGGCCGCTTCCGCCCCTTTCTTGATCTGGTCGCCGGCGGAAGCGTATTGGCCGGTGAAGGGGCCGGCTACGCCCACCAGCCAGTCGGCATGGGCAAGCAGCGGCGCGGCCAGGCCCGCGGCGAGGATGAGGGTACGTAAGGGGGTCATCGGGGTCTCCTTGTACGGTGTGGATGCAAACGGTGCTCGCAGAGGGTGCGGCGCGAAGGATAACGCGCGCCGCGGGGCTCGCCTATTGGGGTTTTCCCGCCTCAGTCCCACCCCTTTCAAGGTTTTTTATTCCTCCATCGAGGAAATTG
>NZ_JAAAUB010000016.1:0-46738 GCF_012911495.1 Tepidiphilus baoligensis | reverse complement strand
CCCGACCTGAGAAACACCCGCGTGATCGACCTCATCGCCGAACTCCAAGACTACGGCATGCAGGTCGACGTGCACGACCCCTGGGCCAACCCGGAAGATGCGCGGCAGGAATACGGCCTTGAACTCACCCAGAAACCCCAGCTCGGCAGCTACGATGCCATCGTGCTCGCCGTGGCGCACCGGCAATACCGCGAGATGGGAGCAGGGGCGATCCGGGCGTGGCTGCAAGAGGATGGGGTGCTCTACGACGTTAAACACCTTTTGCCACTCGAAACCGTGGAAGACAGATTATGAATCCCGCAACTCAAGAACAAAAATCCCCTATGAAAACTTTTGCTTTGATCGGCGCTGCCGGCTACATCGCCCCACGGCACATGAAAGCCATCCGCGATACCGGCAATGCCCTCGTGGCCGCCCTCGATCCCTCCGACTCCGTCGGCATCATCGACAGCTATTTCCCCGACGCGTACTTTTTCACCGAATTCGAGCGGTTCGACCGCCATCTCGACAAATTGCGGCGCAAGGGCGAGGGGGTCAATTACGTCTCGATCTGTTCGCCCAACTATCTCCACGACAGCCACATCCGCTTCGCCCTGCGCTCGGGGGCCGACGCCATCTGTGAAAAACCGCTCGTGCTCAACCCCTGGAACATCGACGGTCTGCTCGACATCGAGCGTGATACCGGCCGGCGCGTGAACACCATCCTGCAGCTGAGGCTGCATCCGGCCATCATCGCGCTGCGCGAGCGGATGCAAACCACCGGCCGGGAGCGCAAGGCCGACGTCGATCTCACCTACATCACCTCGCGTGGTCGTTGGTACCTCCAGAGCTGGAAAGGGGACGAACGCAAGTCCGGAGGAATCGCCACCAATATCGGCGTGCATTTCTTTGACATGCTGCATTTCGTCTTTGGCGCCCTGCAGGAGAATCGCGTCCATCTCAAAACGCCCACCCGAGCGGCCGGCTACCTCGAATACGAGCGCGCGCGGGTACACTGGTTTCTCTCGCTCGAGCTCGAAGATGTTCCCGAAGACGCCCGCGCCCAAGGAAAACGTACCTGGCGAGCCCTCACCGCCGACGGCGAAAACGTCGAATTCTCCGACGGATTTACCGACCTGCATACCCGGACCTACGAAGAAATCCTCGCCGGGCGCGGATTCGGGCTCGAAGACAACCGTGTGGCCATCGAAACCGTCGCCCACATCCGCAATGCCGAAATCACACCTGGCGGCGAGCGCCATCCCTTCATCGCACGCGTGAAATAAATGGACAGACCGCACCTGACCATCCATCCCAGCGCCATCATCGACGACGGCGCCCTCATCGGCGAAGGCACCCGCATTTGGCACTGGGTGCATGTCTGCGGCGGCGCGCGGATCGGAAGAAACTGCACGCTCGGGCAGAACGTCTTCGTCGCCAACCGTGTCATCATCGGTGATCGCTGCAAAATTCAGAACAACGTCTCCCTCTACGATGGCGTCACCCTGGAGGACGACGTTTTCTGCGGCCCCAGCATGGTTTTTACCAATGTCCTCAACCCCCGGGCTTTCGTCGAACGCAAGAACGAGTATCGACCGACCTTGGTCAAAAAAGGAGCCACGCTCGGAGCCAACTGCACCATCGTCTGCGGCGTCACCCTTGGCGAATACGCCTTCATCGCTGCTGGCGCCGTGGTGACCCGCGACGTTCCGGCCCATGCGCTGATGATGGGCGCTCCCGCCCGGCAGGCCGGATGGATGAGCGAATACGGCGAGCGCCTCCCTCTGCCCCTTGCCGGACGTGGCGAATACCGCTGCCCGCACACGGGAACCCTGTACCGGCTCGACGGCGACCGGATCACGAAAGAGGAGCCCTAAACATGCACGTCGAAGTCCTTGCCTTGGAGGGTAACGTGCCCGCAATTCCCGATCTTGCCCCGGAAGTGCGTGAGCGCGCCCGCGCGGTCCGGGCCCGGCTCGATGCCATCCGCCACCAATCCCCGCCGCCGGATGAGCGGTTGCCGGCGATCACGGACGAACAGCTCGAACGCATCCGCGCCTTCGACCTGCGGGAAGACCGCTGATGGACCTGCTGCTCGACGTCAACGTGGCGATCGACAGCTGCCTCGGACGGCGTCCTTGGTGCGAGCTGACCGATCTCGCCATGGCGAAGTGCCAGATCGAAGGCGGCCGTCTCTGGCTTCATGCCGGAAGCGTGCAGACGCTCGAATACGTTGCCCGGGCCGAGCTGGCCCGCATGACGGCGGAAGAAGGCAGGGCGCTCACGGCCAGGCAGATCGCCTACCAGGCACGGGCGCTGCTCTCTGCCTTCGCCGAAGACAAGCACTGGCTTGCGGCCCTCGCGGACGAAGGAAACGTGTTCGCTGCTGAGGATCCGGAAGACGAACAGCTGATCAAGGCCCTGTCCCGCTTCCGCGAAGGGGACATCCGGCTCCTTACCCACGATGCCCGCCTCCTGCAGCAACATCCCGACAAGACCATTTCTCCGGAAACCTTCCTGCGCCAGCCTGCCGCCCCGCGGCCCATCGCATTCATCGATCTCGAACGCCAGCAGGATGCCCTTCGTCCCCTGCTCGAGCGCAACATCCATCGCGTCCTTCACCACGGTCAATACATCCTCGGCCCCGAAGTAGCTGAGCTTGAAGAAAAGCTCTGCGCCTACACCGGTGCCAGGCACTGCATCACCGTGGCCAACGGCACCGATGCGCTGCAAATCGCCCAAATGGCGCTAGGCATAGGCCCGCGTGACGAAGTCATCACCCCAGGATTCACCTTTATCGCCACTGCCGAAACCGTGGCCCTGCTCGGTGCCAAACCCGTATATGTGGACATCGACCCACGCACCTACAACCTCGACCCCGCCCTGCTCGAAGCCGCCATCACGTCCCGTACCAAAGCCATCATCCCCGTGAGCTTGTACGGTCAGTGCGCCGACATGGACGAGATCAACGCGATCGCCGCCAAGCACGGTATCCCCGTGATCGAAGATGCCGCGCAAAGTTTTGGCGCCACCTACAAAGGCCGTAAAAGCTGTAACCTCTCCACCATCGCCTGCACCAGCTTCTTCCCCAGCAAACCGCTGGGCTGCTACGGCGACGGCGGCGCCATCTTCACCAACGACGACGCCCTGGCCAAAATCATCCGCCAAATCGCCCGCCACGGCCAAGACCGCCGCTACCACCACATTCGCGTAGGCGTCAACAGCCGGCTAGATACCCTGCAAGCCGCCATCCTGCTACCCAAGCTGGGGGTGCTGGACGAAGAACTGGCGGCCCGTCAGCAAGTGGCCCAGCGCTACACCCAGCTGCTGAACCAGACAGGTATCATCACCACGCCCCATGTGGAAGCGCACAACCAAAGCGCCTGGGCGCAATACACCATTCAGGTGCCCAACCGGCAGCAGGTGCAAGAGCAACTGCAGCAGGCCGGCATACCCACGGCGGTGCACTACCCCATTCCGCTCAACAAGCAACCCGCCGTGCTCGATGCCTGCGTGCAGTTGCCCGTAGGCGACGCCGTGGCGCAACGTGTGCTCAGCTTGCCCATGCACCCACACCTCGATGAAGTCAGTCTGGCACGTATTGCTGCAGCCGTGCTGAAAGCCATAAAGCAGGCGCACAGCCAATCACAAGAGGCTGCACCATGACAAAAAACGCCAAATAGCAGCGCCTGCGTATGAGTTTACCGGCCCGCATCAAAGCACTTATCCAGCGCCACCTGCCACGCCACTCGTTCGTGCGCAGCGTGGGAGTGCTGGCCGGAGGGACAGCGCTGGCACAAGGAATCGGCTTGCTCGCATTACCGCTGATTACGAGACTCTATACGCCACACGATTTCAGCATTTTGGCGGTTTTTTCATCGATAGTGGCAATAGCTTCGGTTCCCATTTGCCTTCGCTTCGATATTGCAATTCCACTGCCAGAAAAAGATGAAGATGCGGCAAACCTTTTTGCGCTTTCCGTATGTTTTTGCACTTTGCTGAGTGCTTTATGCTTCCTAGTAATTCTGGTATTTTCTGATAAACTAATTGAAATAATCAATCAACCTGCCTTGCAACCCTATGTTTGGTTACTGCCTTTGGGGATATGGTTATCAGGGATTTATTCTGCAATTCAATTTTGGGCGACGCGCAAAAAACGTTTTTCCGCAATTGCCAAAACCAGGCTATCACAAATAATTAGCAGTACAATTACCCAAATTGCATTGGGAATCTCAGGTATACTTGGTGGCGCTGGCTTGCTGATTGGTCAAATTATAAGCAGTAGTGCAGGCTTTTTAGGGCTAGGGCGCTTTGCCTGGAAGCAAGATCAGGCTTTGCGAGACTCCATTAGCAAAAAAAGCATGGGTAGATTACTAAAAGACTATTCGCGATTCCCTAAATATTCCACGTTCGAAGCTCTGGCAAATATTGCTGCGATTCAATTTCCCATCATCATCATTGGCGCTGTTGCAACGGGACCAGAGGCTGGTTACTTACTACTGGCAATGAAAGCAGCAGCTATTCCGATGGGTTTGATTGGCGCTGCTATATCGCAGGTCTATTTGTCGCATGCGCCCTTAGAGCATCGCGAGCTTCGCTTGGCGGGGTTCACCGTTGGTATTTTGAGCAAATTGGTTAGAATTGGATGGGGGCCGCTGCTATTCATTGGCATCACCTCACCAGTTGTGATTCCGCTCATTTTTGGGAAAGAATGGCATAGGGCAGGCGTCATGATCGCCTGGATGACTCCCTGTTTTTTGCTACAACTCCTGGTGTCGCCAATTTCCATGGCTTTACACATAGTTGGCCACCAAGGTCTTGCAATGATGAATCAGTTTTTTGGGTTTGCTTTACGTGTTGGCTTTACCGTATTTGCTGCAAATATGGCAACGAACCTTATATTTGAATATTACGCAATTTCCGGAATCCTTGTCTACGGCATATATTTCGCAGTAGTGTCTTATGCCATAAAAATTAGACCAAATGAATTTCTTAAAGAAATAAGGTTTTCAGCGGTACATTGCATTCCTTGGGTGTTGTTCGGTTCAACATTTTTTGTTGTGGGTAATTTTTTTCTGGCTTAGTAGTTTAATTATATGGAATTATGGCATCCATCTGGCCGTATTAGAACGTATATATCAATTCACAGTCACGTGCTGGCGCTGATTTGTAGGGCTTGAAAGACGCCTGCCGTGCCGTACAGGGGTGTTTCACGCTACTCTGGCACAACTCGCAATTTACGAGCGCATCGGAGCGCAATTTGTATGAAAAGGTACTGTCTGCATGAGCCAAGCCATCTCCTTCCGTCCTGACAAAAAAATCCTCACCGTCCTGGGCGCGCGCCCGCAGTTCATCAAGGCCAGCGTGGTCAGCCACGCCATTGCGACCACGCCGGGTCTCACGGAAGTGTTCGTGCACACCGGCCAGCATTTCGATGCTAATATGTCCGAAGTGTTTTTTGCCGAGCTGGGCATGAAAAAGCCCGACTACTTTCTGGACATACACGGCGGCACCCACGGCGCCATGACCGGACGCATGCTCGAGGCCGTAGAGCAGGTGTTGCTACAAGAAAAGCCCGACATCGTGCTGGTCTATGGTGACACCAACTCTACCCTTGCGGGTGCGCTGGCCGCGGCCAAGTTGCACATCCCCGTGGCGCACGTAGAGGCGGGTCTGCGCAGTTTCAACATGGCCATGCCCGAGGAAATCAACCGCATTCTCACCGACCGCATTTCGCAATGGCTCTTCACCCCAACGCGAGCGGCCAGTGCCAACCTGCAGCGCGAGGGCTATCCCGCAGACAAAATCATCGAAGTGGGTGACGTGATGTATGACGTGGCCCTGCATTACGGCAGCCGCGTAACGCCAGGCACCGGTCTGATGGCCCAGCTGGGTCTGACGGAAAAAAACTACGTGCTGGCCACCGTTCACCGCCAAGAGAATACCGACCACCCCGAACGCTTGACCGCCATCGTCGAGGCCCTGATCGCCACCGCGCACACCTTGCCCGTAGTCTGGCCCCTGCACCCGCGCACGCGCGCCGTGCTGCAACAAACCGCACAGTGGAGCGCCCTGGCGCAGCATGTGAAGCTGATCGACCCCGTGGGTTACCTCGACATGGTGCAGCTCGAAAAATTTGCGGCGCTGATCGCCACCGACTCGGGCGGGGTGCAAAAAGAGGCGTTTTTCTACAAGGTGCCCTGCGTGACGCTGCGCGATGAAACCGAGTGGGTAGAGCTGGTGGATGCAGGGTGGAATTGGCTTGCACCGCCGACCATCGCAGGCGCGGTGCAAGCGGCCATTGCAAATGCGCTGGGTAGCCGCGGGCAGGAGGTACAGCCGTATGGGGCGGGGGATGCAGCGGAGAAAATCGTGAGCTTCATCGGAAAACTCGATCAATCCCCATTTTCCGAAAACCCGCGGTGAAACAGGCTCTTCATGACACGCAGCGCTGAATTCCACACGATTGCCACTCGTTCTCGGGCACCTCGAAAAACCCCTGCCCTTTCGCCTCTGATAAAATTCCCCTGTCCTGATTCGTGAGGAGCCCGAACGATGACGCGCCGCACTGCGATCCAGTCCGATCTCTTTGCTGCTGAGGAGCATCGCGCCAAGCTCGAGCGGCTCGGTGATCCCCTGCAGGCGGAACAAATCAAGATAGTTGTCGGGTCCCCAACGATTGCATTGATCCGCGACGTCGTGCATTATTCTTGAGTCGTGAGACGATGCGCGAGTTAATCTAATAGATTATTTGATAATAGACATTTTTTGGAATTGAAAATGCGTATTGTAACCCTTTCAATGACAAGAGGACTTCCATCAGGAATTGTTGCTCAATTGGAATATGAAAATTCTGCTGCACAAAAAAATGCATCTGTAAACTGGAAAACGGTTTTGCTGACAACGGAGAATGGTGGGCCATCCTTCGCCCAGAGAATACCATGGATGTTTAGACCCATGTTCTTGAGAAATTTTTACTGCTGGATTGTTTGTTTGAAATTGGCAAAAGAATCCGATTTTGTGCTCATGCGGCACATTCCTTTTGATCCTTTTGTTTTTATATTTGCACCGTTTGTGAAAAACAGGATTTCTGTGCACCATTCCGACGAAATTCGGGAACTTCCTCTTGTAGCTCCAGGGTGGAAGGGAAGGATGGCTTCACTTCTGGAA
The DNA here is from genome assembly GCF_012911495.1 of Tepidiphilus baoligensis. NCBI lineage: Bacteria > Pseudomonadati > Pseudomonadota > Hydrogenophilia > Hydrogenophilales > Hydrogenophilaceae > Tepidiphilus > Tepidiphilus baoligensis. The sequence goes on along the minus strand of NZ_JAAAUB010000016.1, from coordinate 39,589 downwards.
CGTGTGAGTGGAAAATTTTCCCTGAAATTTGTAAAAGGTATATTGGGTGTAACACGCGAAATAGCAGAAAATGAACTTATCCGATCCGGGCGGAAAATTCCTTCGGGAGTATATCTGAACGGAATTGATGTTGACGTTTTCCCTTTGGCGGATGACAGGAGAAACGACAAAAAAATAAACATAGTTTTCGTTTGCAGTGTTTTCTCGATATGGCACGGCTTGGACAAGCTGATAAAATCGATTGAAAATTTTTCTGGTTCGACCCCGCTTCCCGTGATTATTCATCTTATAGGGGAAATCGATGAAATCCAGAAAAAGGAAATCAGTTTGCTCGATTCCCGTGTCTGCATAATAATGCATAGCAGCATGAAAAAAAATGACATAATGGAGGTCTACTCTGTTGCGGATGTTGGATTGGCTTCTTTGGCTTTGGAGCGTAAAGGTATAACTGAGGCAACTACCCTGAAAGTCAGGGAAATGCTTGCTGCCGGTGTTCCGGTATATTCGACTCACAGGGATTCTGCATTGCCGGATAATTTCCCCTATTATTTCATGAGAGATGACATTGTTTTTGAAGATATTGTCGAGATTGCGATAAAATCAAAGTCTTTTCGCCGGTCTGATGTAAGAAATATTTCCATTCCCTATATTTCGAAGCAAAACTCCATGAATGCTGTATGCGTGTGGTTGGAGAATTCATTTCGAGATTGCCGTCGTTCTGTTGTTGGCAGGTGAGCAATGTGCGGTTTCGCCGGTTTTTTGGGAACGAATCTCCCCGAGCAGCCCGAATCGGTGCTGCGCGCGATGGCCGATGCCCTGCGGCATCGCGGGCCGGATGATTTGGGAGTGTGGTTCGACGCGCGGGCGGTCCTGTCGGGATCTCGACCGTGGCACTTTTACCCTTGGGACGTGCTGTGATGTTCCAGGCGTGGAATGAGCGCTGGGGCAGGGGGACATGAGGAGATGTGGCCATACTGGTTGCTTTACGGGGTTGGATTGTTGCTGATTCCTGTCCGGGTGCTGGACCGGCGGGCGCAGCTGGTTGTCTGGTCCTTGGTCATTGCCGTTTTTTCCGTGGTCATCGGATTGCGGCATGAAGTGGGCGCAGACTGGGGGAATTACCTCGATTATTTCGAATCGGCTGCGGTTACTCCTTTCTCGGAGTATGTGACCCCCGGACGAGATCCTGGGTACTATCTGATAAACTGGGTCGTCAACCGTCTGGGGGGAAGCATTTATGTGGTCAATGCCCTTTGTGGGCTTTTGTTCATGTCGGGGGTGGTGGCATTCGTCAGACGTCAGCCTTTGCCTTGGTTGGCATTGCTGGTTGCGGTGCCGTATCTCATCATCGTGGTAGGGATGGGATATACCCGGCAGTCCGTGGCTATCGGTTTGTCGATGATCGCCATGGTGGCGCTGCTGGACCGAAAGTGGGGGCGGTTTTTCTTCTGGATGGTGCTTGCGGCATCGTTTCACAAAACTGCGCTTTTCCTGCTTCCTGTGGTTGCCTGGGTAGCGGATCGGAACCGGTTGATGGTTTTGACCGGGGGGGCCATCTCCTTCGTTCTGGCCGGTTATTTTTTTCTTTTTGGTTCCCTCGATCATTTCATGACGACGTATGTCGAAGGAGAGATGGATAGCAAAGGGGCTTTTGTTCGAACGGGGATGAATTTCCTAGCCTCGATCATTTATTTTATTCATGCGAAACGTATCGATCATGTTCCCACGGAAAGAAAATTCTGGGGTTTGATGGCTTTTTTTTCGATGATTTCTTTTCCTCTTTCATTTTTTGCGTCGACGGCGACGGATCGCATGGCTCTTTATTTGTTCCCTTTTCAAATACATGTACTTTCTTTTTGTCCACTGCTTTTTAGGCAAAACGATATTCGCGGGGCGTTTGCCTTCCTTGTTATAGGTTTTTTCGCAGTAGTGCTTGGCGTATGGATGTTTTTTGCCGAGCACTCTTTTGCATGGGTTCCCTATCGGCTCGCCGGTTTCGAGTGACTTTTTATGAGAATATCCCTGATCGGCAACCAGGCATTTTCGCTACTCAATTTCCGCGGCGCGCTCATCCGTGATCTGGTGGCGGCGGGAGTGGAGGTGTTCGCTTTTGCACCCGACTACGACGGGGATGCGCGCGAAAAGGTGCGGGCTTTGGGAGCGGAACCGGTGGATTTTTCCATCACACGTTCTTTGGGAAATCCTGTCCGAGAAGTAAAAGACATCCTCGATTTGGCTCGTACCTTGCGTCGATTGCGTATCGACGTGTGCTTCAGTTTCATCGTCAAGGTTACGATCTACGCGACACTCGCGGCGCGTTTGGCCGGGGTGCCGCGCCGGGTGGCAATGCTCGAAGGGCTGGGGTTTACGTTCATCGAGGAAGAGGGAAAAACTTCCTTGCGCAAGCGATTGATTCGGCAGGCGGTGGTAACGCTTGGCCGTCTATCCCTGCCGATGGCCAAGCCGTTGATCGTGCTCAACCCGGACGATGAGGAAATGGCGATCCGCCTGCGCTGGGCCAAACCCGAGAACGTGGTGTGCCTTGGCGGTATCGGCGTCGACCTCGACCAATGGCGTCCGGCTCCGCCGGTGACGGAGCCAGTGACGTTTCTGCTCGCGGCGCGTCTGCTGCGGGAAAAGGGGATCGTGGAGTACGTGGAGGCGGCGCGGCGGGTGAAGGCGCGTCATCCGCAGGTGCGCTTCGTGCTTTTGGGCGGGCTGGACGACAACCCTGGCGCACTCACGGAGAGTGAAGTGCGGCGTTGGGTGCAGGAGGGGACGATCGAATGGCCGGGGCACGTGCCGGTGCAGCCGTGGCTCGCGCAGGCGAGCGTCTATGTTTTGCCTTCTTATTATCGCGAAGGGGTGCCGCGCAGCACGCAGGAGGCGATGGCAATGGGCCGGCCGGTGATCACCACCGACGCGCCCGGTTGCCGCGAGACGGTGGTCGATGGGGTGAATGGCTTTCTCGTGCCGGTGCGCGACGCGGAGGCGCTTGCGCAGCGCATGCTGTGGTTCGTGGCGCATCCGGAGGCAATCGGGCCGATGGGGGCGCAGAGCCGGCGCCTGGCCGAGGAGCGCTTCGACGTGCGCGAGATCAACCGGCGGCTGATGGCGCTGCTCGGGGTGGAAAGGGTGGAGAGGGAATGAACGTTCTGCTGGTGGCGTTTCTGGTGAGTTTTGTGGTGACGCTGGGGGTGATCCGGCTGCATCGTTTCCACGGGCATCTCTCGGCCGACGACGATTTCTCCGGTGTGCAGAAGTTTCACCGACATTCGGTGGCGCGCATCGGCGGGGTGGGGGTGGCGCTGGGGCTGGTGGCGGTGACAGTGCTGTTATGGTTGGATGGCCGCGACATTGCGCGCGAGTTCGCCCTGTTGCTGGTGGCGGGCATTCCTGCCTTTGCCGGGGGGCTGGCCGAGGATGTCACCAAACGCGTGGGCGTGGGGGCTCGTCTGCTGCTGACCATGGGGGCGGCGGCGCTGGGGTTCTGGCTCCTGGGGGCGGTGCTCACGCGGGTGGACGTGCCGCTCGTCGATGACCTCTTCCGTTATGGGCCGGTGGCGTTGGCAGTGACGGTGGTGGCGGTGGGGGGCGTGGCCAATGCGATCAACATCATCGACGGCTTCAACGGCCTGGCGGGCATGGTGGGGGTGATGATCCTCTCGGCGCTGGGGTACGTGGCCTACGTGCTGGGGGACCACCTGCTGTGGAACGTGTGCATCGCCAGCGTGGGGGCGCTGCTGGGCTTTTTCCTATGGAACTACCCGCGGGGGCTCATTTTCCTCGGCGACGGCGGGGCGTATCTGGTGGGGTTTCTGATCGGCGAGGTGTCGGTGCTGCTGGTGGGGCGGCACCCGGAGGTGTCGGCGTGGTTTCCCATGCTCCTCGTGGTGTATCCGGTGTTCGAGACGGTGTTTTCCATCTACCGCAAGAAGTTCGTGCGGGGGATCTCTCCCGGCGTGCCCGATGGACTGCACCTGCACATGTTAGTATTCCGCCGTATCGTGCGCTGGGCGGGGGGGCGAGAGGCGGAGTCGCTGGTGCGGCGCAATTCGGCCACTTCGCCCTATCTGTGGCTGCTGTGCTCGGCCTCGGTGATCCCGGCCGTGCTCTTCTGGCGGCACACCTACGTGCTGATGGGCTTCACGCTGGGGTTCGCGGTGCTCTACGTCTGGCTGTACCGGCGCATCGTGCGTTTTCGTACGCCGGGGGTATTGCGGCGGGGGTGAGGGTGGAACCAGGCAGCCGTCATCTTCCGAAGACGTCTTCGAGCCGCTGGGCATCGAGCACGCGGTCGGCCCAAGTCTCGAGTTCCTCGCCGGAAGCCGAACGCAGGCGCTGCTGCGCCCACTCGGGTAAGGGACCGAAGCGGCGCGTGAGCATGCGTTGCAGCAAAAGCGCTTCGCCTTCGAGCCGCCCTTCGAGCCGCCCTTCGAGCCGCCCTTCGAGCCGACCCTCGAGTCGGGCCTCGGTCTTGACTTCTCGTTCCCATTGCTTGAATCGTTCGGCCAGTTGCATGGTGATCTCCCCCAGGTCGTGGGCTTCGGGTACGTCCAGTTCCGGACGCAGGTCGCGCAGTAGATATTCTCGAATCCAGACGGTGAGCAGGCGTTCGAGTTCCGCATCGCCGGCAAACCAGCTGTGCAGCGCAGCGGTGAGCCGGGCCAGGTCTTGCGGCCGTTGCTGGCGCTTGAGCCGCATGGTGGCCGCGACCACGTTCTTCAGCCCGGCGAGCGTCTCGTCACTATAGGCGTTCTCGTCGATGAGCACGTAGGACAAGCGCGGCAGGTACTTGGCGAGCGTCTCGGGCGGGTCTTGGGGCAGGAGTTCGGCAATGTCGGTGGCCGCACTCCAGGGTTCTTCGCCGGTATAGAAGACGATGGGCAAAACCGGCGGCAGGCGCCTGCCCTTGATCTGTCCGCCCTTGATGAGGTCCTGATAGAGCAGCCCGACGTAGGTGAGGAGGCGCACGGCCATCCAGGGGTCGACGCTACTCTGGAATTCGATCAGAAGATAGAGATAGAGCCAGTCTTCGCCCGTCTTCACCCGCCAGATGACGTCATCGGCGCGCTCGCGCAGGTCTTCGCTCACGTAACTCGCGGGGACTTTTTCCAGGGTGGTGAAGTCGAGTCGCCCCAGCCCTTCGGCGGGCAGGAACCCTTCGATGAGGTGCTGCACCACCTTGGGTGAGGAGAAGAGGTGCTTGTAGCTGGCATCGTGTCGGGCGTTCATGTCCCCTATTGTAGCCGCATCGGGACCAAAGTTCCTGCGGTTGGGCAGCGCTGTCCTTTTTATTCGCAGTGCTCTACGTCTGGCTGTACCGGCGCATCGTGCGCTTTCTCACGCCGGGGGTGTTGCGGCGGGGGTGAGCCGCTCGTTACTTTGGCGGCCCCTGCTCCAGCTCGAGCTTCAGCCGGGTGAGGACGCGGGTCTGCAGCAATGTCATCTCTTCGGCGAGGATCTGCGGCAGGCGCCGTTCGATCCAGCGCAGCTGAGCTTCAGCGGTGGGGGTGAGGTTCTGGTTGGGCGAGGGCGAGGGGGACGAGGCGCTTGCGGGGGAGGGCGTGTCGACCACTTCCGTGAGGAGCGGCAGGTCGTCGACGGGAAGTGGCGGGGCGGCGGGGTCGTTGGTCGGAGTCATGGGGTCGGGGCCTTGCGGGGGATGGCCTGGACGTCGTGTCCTTCGGCGCGGTAGCGACGAAAACGTTCTCGGGCAGGGGCCTTGTCGTTTTCCTGGGGGCCAACGATCTCCAAAACCCATTCGCTGTTCCGATCCAGCTCGGGATGGGAGCGGGCGAGCTGGATGAGGACGGGGCGCGGCGGGATGGGCGCTTCGGCCGTGAGGAGGACGATGGGGGTTTGCCCGGCGAGCGGCGAGCCGGCGGGGACGTTGGGCAGGAAGGCGCCGGATTCCTGAGTCCAGAGGCGATGGGCGAGGGTGGCGAGCATGGTTTCGTCTTCCAGGCGCACGGCCACTTTTTGCCCGGCGCGGTAGGCGCGGGCGGCGAGCTCGTAGGCGAGCGCGAGCGGCTCGGGCACGTCGTAATAGAAGCGGACGTGCGCCATGGGAGGAGTCAGTCGGCCTGACGCCGGGCGGCGGCGCGCTCGAGGAGGAATTCGACGAGCAGCGGCACGGGGCGGCCGGTGGCGCCTTTTTTCTCGCCGGAGCGCCAGGCGGTGCCGGCGATGTCGAGATGCGCCCAGGGGACGTTTTCCACGAAGCGGGCGAGGAAACAGGCGGCGGTGATGGAGCCGGCGGCGCGGTCGGTGCTGACGTTAGCCACGTCGGCGAAATTGCTCTTGAGCGCTTCCTGGTATTCGTCCCACAGCGGCAGCTGCCAGGCGGGGTCGGCGGCGCGTTCGCCGCTTGCGAGGAGTTCGCGGGCCAGGGTGTCGTCGTTGGCGAGCAGCCCCGTGGCTTCTTTGCCGAGGGCGATGACGATGGCGCCGGTGAGCGTGGCCACGTCGATGAGGCATTCGGGGTGGTATTCGCGCTGGGCGTAGGTGAGGGCATCACACAGGATGAGCCGCCCTTCGGCGTCGGTGTTGAGGATTTCCACCGTGCGGCCGGCGAGCGTGCGCACGACGTCGCCCGGGCGGGTGGCTGTGCCGCTGGGGAGGTTCTCGGTGGCGGGGACGATGGCGACGACGTCGAGCGGGAGCTTGAGCCGGGCGACGGCTTCCAGGGTGCCGAGCACGGCGGCGGCGCCGCACATGTCGAATTTCATCTCGTCCATCTGGGCGGCGGGCTTGAGGCAGATACCGCCCGAATCGAAGGTGACGCCTTTGCCGACGAGGACGATGGGGCGGCGTTTGCGGCGTTTCTCCCGCTGCCGCGGTATTCGGCCACGATGAATTTGGGAGGCGTCTTGCTGCCGGCGGCCACGGCGAGGAAAGCGCCCATGCCGAGGCGTTCGGCATCCTCGCGCTCGAGCACTTCGACTTTTAGATCGTAGACCTTGCCGAGTTCGAGCGCCGTTTCGGCGAGCTTGGCGGGGGTGCAGAGGTTGGGCGGCAGGTTGCCGAGCTCACGGGCGCGCGCCATGCCGGCGGCGATCGCCCGGCCTTCTTCGAGGGCGGCGAGTTCGTTGGGCGTGAGCGGCGTGGGCAGCGGCAGTTCGATGCGATCGGCGCCGCGCGGTTTCTTGCCGTTGGTGGTTTTGGTGGCGTCGTAGGTGTAGGTGGCGTCTTCGAGTGCCGTGGCCAGCCGGCGCAGGCGTTCGGTGAGCGTGGTGCCGGGCACTTCGATCTCGGCGAGCGAGACGACGGCCGTGCCGACGGGGCCGTTGGCGAGCGCGGCGGCGGCAGAGCGCACCGCTTTCATCCAGGCGCGGCGGTCGAGCTTGGCGCGCGGGCCCAGGGAGACGACGTGCAGGCGTTCGGCGTCCAGCCCCGGAAGCGTGGTGTAGGTGTGCAGGCTTCCCGCTTTGTCGAGATCGGTTTCTTCTTTCAGGAGGGCCGAGAGCTTGCCTTTGGTGAGCTTGTCGAGGTGTGTGACGAGCAGGGTGGGTTCGTCGGCGAAGACGGGGAGCACGAAGGAGGTGGCAGGGATTTTTTCGGCGGGTTGGACGTTTATGGTAAATTCCACGGGCTCACTCCTCGTAGTCGATCCGATGATCTTTCGTCGAAGCATTTTAGCCGAGATCGTACAGAACGCGGCGATGGCGGCCTTTGGGCTGCTCGCCGTGGCTCTGACCGTGCTCGTGGTGCGGCTGGTGGGGGAGGCGGCCGGCGGTCAGATTCCGGCCGATCTGGTGTGGACCTTCTTGGGATTGAGCGTGATCGGCCAGTTGCCGCTGGTGCTGGTATTGGGCGGATTCGCTGGGGTGTTGCTGACCATCCAGCGTTTGGCGCGGGATTCGGAGTGGGTGGTTTGGCGTGCGGCCGGGGTGTCGCGCGTGGGTTTTTACGATCCGTTGCTCTTTTTCGCGCTTCCCTTGGCGCTCTTGGTGCTGTGGATCACGATGTGGGTGTCGCCTTGGTCGGAGCGGCAGCGTGCAGAGCTGTTGGCGAGCGCGGCGGCGCGCGACGAGACGCAGAGCGTGGCGCCGGGGGTGTTTCGCGAGTCGGGCGATGGGCGGCGGGTGTTCTTCGTGATGCCGGGCCAGGATGGACGGCAACAGGTGTTCGCGCGCTTGCGGCGAGAGGGGCGCAGTTCCGTGATCTTTGCGGCCGATGCCGAACTTTTCCAGCGGGACGAGGCGCAGTGGGTGCGTTTGCTCGACGGGCGGCGGTACGAAGAAGGGCAGACGCCGTTGGCGTTTCGCATCGAGCAGTTCGAGTGGCAGGAATTGCGTTTGCAGGCGAAAGCGGGCGAGTCACCCAGATTCCGGATGAAGGCGATCCCTTTGCCCGAGTTGCTGGCCGAGCCGGGGCGGCAGGCATTGGCAGAGCTCGCCCGCCGTTTGGGCTTGCCCTTGGCGGTGTTGCTGCTCGTTGCGATGGCTTTGCCGCTGGGTGAGTCGAGTCCGCGTACGAGCAAGGGGTACGCCTTGGTGATGGCCGTGCTCGTGTTCGTGACGTACACGAATTTCATCAGCGTGAGTTACGGGTGGATTGCGCGGGGTCGAATGGAGTTCTGGTCGGGGTTGATGTTGCCGCACGCGCTGGCTGCGTTGGCCTGGCTCGGCTTGATGGTCTGGAGGAACAGACGGGGATGAGCGTGCTGTCACGCTGGATCGTGACGGAGGTGTTGCGGGCCACGGCGGTGGTGACGGCCGTGTTCATCGCACTCTTTCTTTTCTTCGATTTCGTCGATCAGCTCGATGATATCGGACGTGGGGCTTATGGCCTGAAAGAGGCCGCGCTCTATGTCGTGTTGCGGCTTCCGTCTCGTTTGTACGAGTTGCTGCCCATTGCGCTGCTGGTGGGAACGCTGGCGGCGCTGGCGCAGCTGGCGCGGCATTCGGAGCTGGCTGTGCTGCGCGCTTCCGGCATGTCGGTGGGTGGGCTGTGGCGTATCCTCGCCCTGGCGGCGCTGATCCAGGGCGTGATCATTTTCGCGGTGGGGGAGTGGCTGGTGCCTCCGGCGGAGCAGACGGCGCGAAGTTTTCGTTTGCAGGCGATGGGTGGAAGCGATTTTTCCACGGACATGCGCTCGGGCTTGTGGATCCGAGAGGGGGAGGATTTCCTCAACGTGCGTCGCCTGGGGAGTGATGGGCGGCTGCGCGAGCTGGAGATCTATCGTTTCGGGCCGGATCGGGTGATGACGGCGATCGACCAGGTGAAGGAGGCGGAATTCGATCCCGTGCAGGGCGTGTGGCGTTTGAAAGAGGTGCAACGGCGCCGGCTCGCGCCCGAGAGGATCACGGCGGAGTCGCTGCCGGAGCTCGAATGGAGCACGGAGCTCACGCCCCGTGTGCTGGCGGTGCTGATGGTGGAGCCGTACCGCATGAGCATCGGCGCGCTCTACACGTTCAGCAGGCATCTCATACGCAATGGACAGAACGCGGATCGCTATTTGCAGGCCCTGGGACGCAAATTGGTCTATCCGCTGACGGCCTTGGTGATGGTGACATTGGCCTTGCCCTTTGCCTTGGGGCATGCACGAGGCGCTCCGATCGGTTTCAAGGTGTTCCTGGGGACTTTGCTCGGAGTGGCCTTCCACTTGCTCAATTCCCTCGCGGGCAGCCTGGGGGTGCTCGCGGGGTGGTCGCCCTGGTTGGCGGCCGCGCTGCCCGCGATGACTTTCACCTTGCTCGCCCTGGCAATGATGCATTGGGTGGAGCGACGCTGAGGAGGATATGAAAGAAAAAGGCCCGTGCGGGCCTTTTTCCTTTTCCCCGTGCGTTTCGGCGTGGTAGATGCCGGAGGGCTTACTGCTCGGATTGCTGGGCCGCGCCTTCGCGGTTCTTGCGCACGATCTTTTCCTTGATGCGGGCGGCTTTACCGCTGCGCTCGCGCAGATAGTAGAGCTTGGCGCGGCGCACGTCGCCGCGGCGCACGACCTGGATCGAGGCGACCAACGGGGAATAGAGCTGGAAGGTACGCTCCACGCCCACGCCGGAGGAGATTTTGCGCACGATGAAGGAAGAATTGAGGCCGCGGTTGCGGCGGGCGATAACCACGCCTTCGAATGTTTGCAGCCGCTCGCGGTTGCCTTCTTTCACCTTGACCTGCACGGCGACGGTGTCGCCGGCGCGGAAGTCGGGGATGGACTTGTCGGCGGTGAGCCGGGCGATTTCTTCGCGTTCGATCTGTTCGATCAGGTTCATCGGGAGCTCCTGGTAGCAAAAACGCCCCTCGAGGGGGCTGGTTGCGCACAGAGCAGCCGGGTTTCAGGCTGATGTGTCGCGTTTCTCTTCTTGCTCGAGTTCTTCGAGCAGGCGCGATTCTAGCACGGAAAGGGGGCGGGAGGCGAGGAGATCGGGGCGCAACGTCCGGGTGCGGCGCAGGCGTTCCTTGAGGCGCCAGCGTGCGATTGCTTCATGGTTGCCCGAGCGCAGCACTTCGGGCACCGCTCGGCCTTCGAAGACTTCGGGGCGGGTGTAGTGGGGGTGATCGAGCAGGCCGCCGACGTAAGAGTCGGCTTCGGCCGACTGCGCGTCGCCCAGCGCTCCGGGCAATTGGCGGATCACCGCGTCGAGCACGACCATGGCGGCGAGCTCGCCGCCGGTGAGGACGAAATCGCCGAGGGAGAGTTCTTCGTCCACTTCGGCTTCGATCACGCGCTGATCGATGCCCTCGTAACGGCCGCAGAGCAGAATGAAAGAGGGGCGCGCGGCAAGCCGCATCACTTCGGCGTGATCGAGGCGCTTGCCTTGGGGCGAGAGATAGATGACCGGACCGGGGGTGCCGACCGCGCGGAGCTGCTCGGCGCGAGCGTGGCGCAGGGCGGCGGTGAGCGGTTCCGGGCGCATGAGCATGCCGGGGCCGCCGCCGTAGGGGCGGTCGTCGACGCGCCGGTGCGGATCGTGGGTGAAGTCGCGCGGATCGTGCAGCGCGAGTTCATAGAGGCCGCGCTCGCGCGCGCGCCGGGTGACGCCGTGCTCGGTCAGCGCAGCGAACATGGCGGGGAAGATCGTGACGACGTCGTAGCGGCGCATCGACTACCAGTCGGGGTCCCAGTCGACGGTGATGCGGCGCCCGGGGAGATCGACGTCGAGTACGTAGGCGCGCACGAAGGGGATGAGGCGGGTGCGATCGTGCGCTTCGTCGCGTACGGAGAGGACGTCGTTCGCGCCGGTGGCAATCAGCTCGGCGACGCGGCCCAGCGCAGTGCCGCCTTTCGTATACACCTCGGCACCGATCAAATCACCCCAGTAGTATTCGTCTTCTTCGGGCTCGGGCAGGGCCTCGCGCGGCGCACCGATGTACCACCCCTGGTAGGCTTCGGCGGCCGTGCGATCGTCGATGCCGGCAAACTTGACGATGAGCCCGCGGCCGTGCGGACGCAGCTCGGCGAGCGACAGGGTCTGCCAAGATTCCGAGGGAGCATCGGGGGCGGGCGCGACCCACCAATGGGGCATTTCGGCCCAGGAACCGGGGTCGTCGCCGTATGCGTGGAGTTTGAACCAGCCTTTGATGCCGAACGGGGCGACGAGGCGCCCCAGGACGACGATGGCCATGGAGCGAGATTCAGGCGGCGTTCTGGCGCGCTTGTTTGACGAGGCGGCGCACGGTGGGGGAGAGCTGGGCGCCGTGGCTGGTCCAGTAGTCGAGGCGGGCGAAATCGATGGAGAGGCCTTTTTCGTTGCCGGAGGCGAGCGGGTTGTAGTAGCCGACGCGTTCGATGAAGCGACCGTCGCGGCGATTGCGCGAATCGGTGACCACGAGGCTGTAGAAGGGGCGCTTCTTGGCGCCGCCACGGGCGAGACGGATGACGACCATGTGTGTTCCTCGATGTACGGTGGTGATCGAAAACCGCGGATTATACGAGGTTCGAAAGGTCGAATCAATGCCGTTCGATCGAAAGGTGCCGACGTAATCGTTCGGGCGTGGTGTATTCGATCACGGTACGGCCGCGCTCGGTGCGCAGGATGTGGATGCCGCGCTCGGGGTAGAGATAGTGTTGAACCTTGGTTTCTTCCTCGAGCCACTGGTGGGCCGGTGAACCATACCGTTCGCGCAATATGGCCTCGTCGATTTGCGCTTTGGGCAGGAACGTGATGAGGGTGAGGGGAAGCCGGGATAGCCTGGAGAGACTTTCTGGGCCGACCTCGACCTTGCGGGCGCCGCTGGCGGTGGGTTCGGCCCGGCCGTGGCGGGTGAATTCGCGCGAGAGCGCCTCGGGGTCGCCGGAGAACCGGAGGATGAGTTTGCCTTCGATTCGTCCGACGATGAAATCAGGGTAATAGGCTTCGAGCACGGGTGGGTTTCCGGGGCGTTCGAGGATCGCCCACTGACCACCACCTTTGCCGAGGTGTTGAAGAACGTCGGCAACGGTGCTCGAATCGAGGACGAGACCGAAAACGGACGGGCGGCCAGCCTCGTCGAACGTGATGCTCCAGGGGAGTGGAGGCTCTTTCGTCGGGGTCTGGACCGTGGTGGGGGGGTGCCATAAGAGCCGCACCAGCGGGGTGAGTACGATGGCGATCAGGGTGAGCCCGAGGATCCAGTAAAGCTGGCGCACTCGAATCTTTCTTCTGCTCATGTCGATTGGCGTGGCTCCGATCAGAGAGGGTTCGCTGCACGGTGCGGTGTGCCGATCTGCGCCCGTACGCGGGAGGGGGAACATGCGGCTGTCTTGGGCGCTTCGTACCGAGGCTCGGCGCGACGGTCGTTCGAGGCGGCTCCCTTATTCGCCATCATAGACGAAGCCGACCAGGAAATAAAGGGCACGGCAAACGGTATAATTCCCGTTTCCGGTTCGTTGGCGGTCATTCATGAGCGAAATCGTCTCGTTCGCAGGGGGCGCTGCCTGGTCGGCGCCGAGGTTGCAGCGTCTGGCGCGGCGTTTGGCCGCGGCGATCGGCCGGGAGGCGACGCTGTCGGCGCAACAGTGGTTCTGGGCCGAGTGCGACACGCCGCTCGATGCGCTCGCCCGCGGGCGCCTCATGGAGCTCCTGGCGGCGCAGCCGGCGCCGGTGGAGGCGCCGGCGGACGTGCTGGTGGTGCTGCCGCGTTTCGGCACGATCTCGCCGTGGTCCTCCAAGGCCACCGACATCGTGCGCCAGTGCGGGCTTTCGGCGGTGCGCCGGCTGGAGCGGGGCATCGTCTATCGGCTGGAGGGGTTCGGGCGGCTCGCCGCGGCGCAGCGCGCGGCGGTGGAGGCGCTGCTGCACGATCGCATGACGGAATCGGTCGTCCACGACCCGGCCGAAGGGGTGAGGCTCTTTGCGCATTTTCCGCCCAAGCCGCTCGAGACGGTGCCGCTCCTGCGTGAAGGGCGCGCGGCGCTGGAAGCGGCGAACCGCGCCATGGGCCTGGCGCTCTCCGACGACGAGATCGACTATCTGCTCGAAGCCTACCGGCGTATGCGGCGCGATCCGACCGACGTCGAGCTCATGATGTTCGCTCAGGCCAATTCCGAGCATTGCCGGCACAAGATCTTCAACGCTCGATGGATCATCGACGGCCAGGAGCAGGAAAAGTCCCTCTTCCAATGGATTCGCGACACGCACGCGGCGCATCCCGAAGGCACCATCGTGGCCTATGCCGACAACGCGGCGGTGTTCGAAGGGCGTGAGTGCGAGGTGCTGCATCCCGATGCCGACGGCGTGTGGCGCGCCCACCGTGAGCGCATGCATTTTCTCGGCAAGGTCGAGACGCACAATCATCCGACGGCGATCTCGCCTTTCCCGGGTGCGGCCACGGGCGCGGGCGGCGAGATCCGCGACGAGGGGGCCACCGGCCGCGGGGCCAGACCCAAGGCAGGGCTTGCCGGGTTCACCGTCTCCAACTTGCATTTGCCCGACTTCGAGCAACCCTGGGAGCGCGCTCATGGGCGACCGGGGCGCATCGCTTCGCCCTTGGAGATCATGATCGAGGGGCCGATCGGGGCGGCGGCGTTCAACAACGAGTTCGGCCGCCCCAATCTCGCCGGTTATTTCCGTACCTTCGAGCTCGAAGTCGACGGCGAGGTGCGCGGCTACCACAAGCCCATCATGATCGCCGGCGGGGTGGGGGCGATCCAGGCGCGGCAGGCGAAGAAAGTCGGTTTCGCGCCGGGCACGCTGCTGATCCAGCTCGGCGGGCCGGGGATGCTGATCGGCCTGGGCGGCGGGGCGGCCTCTTCGGTGAGCGCGGGCACGAACGAGGCGGAGCTCGACTTCGCCTCGGTGCAGCGGGGCAACCCGGAGATGCAGCGCCGCTGTCAGGAAGTGATCGACCGCTGCTGGCAACTCGGCATCGACAATCCCATTCTCTCCATCCACGACGTGGGCGCCGGGGGGCTGTCGAACGCCTTGCCCGAGCTCGTCGATGGGGCCGGTCTGGGTGCGCACATCGAGCTGCGCGAAATCCCGATCGAGGAGCCGGGCATGAGCCCGCGCGAGATCTGGTGCAACGAGGCGCAGGAGCGCTATGTGTTGGCCGTGGCGCCGCAGCAGCTCGAGCGCTTTGCCGCCATCTGCGCGCGCGAGCGTTGTCCCTTCGCGGTGGTGGGCGAGGCGAGCGAGGACGGCATGCTCGTCGTGCACGACCGGCTCTTCGGCAACGATCCGGTGCACATGGAGATGGAGACGCTGCTCGGCAAGCCGCCGAAGATGGTGCGTAGCGTCTCACGCCGGGCGATCCACCTTTCTCCCTTCGATCTCACGCCGATCGCGCTCGACGAGGCGATCGAGCGGGTGCTGGCGCTGCCGTCGGTGGCGAGCAAGAAGTTCCTCGTCACGATCGGAGATCGCACCGTCGGCGGCTTGACGGCGCGCGACCAGCTGGTGGGGCGCTGGCAGGTGCCGGTGGCCGACGTGGCGGTCACTTCGGCCGATTTCACGGGATACGCGGGCGAGGCTTTCGCCATGGGCGAGCGCACGCCGCTTGCCTGCGTCGATCCGGCCGCCTCGGGGCGCATGGCGGTGGGTGAGGCGATCACCAACCTCGCCGCGGCCGACGTGGCCGAACTCTCGCGGGTGAAACTCTCGGCCAACTGGATGGCGGCGGCGGGGCACCGCGGCGAGGATGCGCGGCTCTACGAGACGGTCGCGGCCGTGAGCCGTTTCTGCCAGAGCGCGGGGTTCGCGATTCCGGTGGGCAAGGATTCGCTCTCCATGAAGACGGCTTGGCGCGAGGCCGACGGCAGCGAGCGCGAGGTGGTCTCGCCCGTGTCGCTCATCGTCACGGCATTTGCTCCGGTCGAGGACGTGCGCCGCACGCTCACGCCGGAGCTCGTGCGCGAGGGCACGAGCGAGACGGAATTGGTGCTGATCGACTTGGGCGAGGGGAAAAACCGCCTGGGAGGCTCGGCGCTCGCCCAAGTGTATGCCTCGGTGGGCGAGCAGGCGCCCGACGTGCGCCCCGAGACGCTGACCGGATTCTGGCACGCGCTGCGGGCACTGCGCGCGCGCGGCCTGGTGCTCGCTTACCACGACCGCTCCGACGGCGGCTTGCTCGCCTGCGCCGCCGAGATGATGTTCGCCTCAGGCTGCGGCCTTTCGCTGCAGCTCGACACAGTGGCGATCGCGGGCGCTTGCCTGGACGTGGATTCGACCAAGCGATCCGACACCGTGCTCGGACGGCGCAACGACGCGGTGCTCTCGGCGCTCTTTGCCGAGGAGCTGGGGGCGCTCATCCAGATCGAGCGCGACCGGCGCGAGGAGGTGCGCGAGATCCTGCGCGAACACGGCCTCGCGCATCATTTCGTCGGCACGCTGAACGATCGCGACGAACTGCGCCTGTGGCACGGCGGACAGCTCCTCTACGCCGCCCAGCGCACGGCGCTGTGGCAGCGCTGGAGCGAAGTGAGCCGGCGCATCGCCCGCTTGCGCGATGACGAAACCTGCGCCGAGGAAGAGTTTGCCGCGCTCGCCGATGCCGAGGACCCCGGCCTTTCCTGCGCGCCCACTTTCGAGGTGGGCAAGGCGCCCATGGTGGCAAGCGGCGCGCGCCCGCGCGTGGCCATCCTGCGCGAGCAGGGGGTCAATAGCCACGCGGAAATGGCCGCGGCATTCTCCCGGGCCGGGTTCGAGGCCGTGGACGTGCCGATGACCGATCTCATCGCCGGCCGGCGCCGGCTCGAGGAATTCAAGGGAATCGCCGCCTGCGGCGGGTTTTCCTATGGTGACGTGCTCGGAGCCGGGGCGGGTTGGGCCAAGGCCATTCTCTACAATGAAACGCTGCGGGCGCAGTTCGCGGCGTTCTTCGCGCGCGAAGACAGCTTCGCTCTGGGGGTGTGCAACGGCTGCCAGATGATGGCGCAGCTCGCCCCCATCATCCCCGGGGCGGCGCACTGGCCGCGTTTCGTGCGCAACCGCAGCGAGCAGTTCGAGGCGCGCTTCGTGATGGTGGAAGTGCTCGAGAGCCCTTCCATCTTCTTCGCGGACATGGCGGGCAGCAGATTGCCCATCGTCGTGAGCCACGGCGAGGGGCGTACCGAGTTCGCTTCGTCCGAACAGGCTGCCAAGGCGATCGCGACGCTGCGCTACGTCGATCACCGCGGCGCCCCTACCGAGCGCTATCCGTTCAATCCGAACGGCTCCGCGGGCGGCACCACGGGCTTCACCACGCCCGATGGTCGATTCACCATCCTCATGCCACACCCGGAACGCGCTTTCCGCACGGTGCAATGGTCTTGGGCGCCGGCCGGCCTGGGCGAGGAATCGCCGTGGTTCCAACTCTTCCTCAATGCCCGTCGCTGGGTGGGGTGAAAAAGCCGCGAGCGCGCGCCATCGCAGAAGGGATGGCACTACCGATCTGCAATCAGTCGCTCGATGGCCGCGCGATAGACCACCATGTCCTCGCGCTTGGCGATGGCCAGCACCAGCACGACCAGAGCATCGTCCTCGACCTGATACACCAGTCGGTAGCCCTGCTTGAGCAGTTTGATCTTGTAGCAGTCGCGCAGATCCCCGTGCAATTCCGCGCCGGGGACGCGCGGCTGCTCCAGACGCTTCTCGAGTAGTTTCTTGAAGACGGCTTTGAGGCTGCCGTCCAGGGCGTTCCATTCCTCCAGCGCTGCGGGCAGAAACTTCAGGCGATATTTCGTTGCCCCGGACGAAGGATCAGAGCTCGTCAAGATCCACCTCGACGGCGCTGTCCTTCATGGCCAGACGTCGGCGGGCTAAATCGACCAAATCGCGGTCGGCCAACTCTTCGACCAGCGCCTCGAAGAGCTTGGGAGTGATCAGGTAGAAGGCTGGACGGTTGTGGTTGAGTACCGCCACGGGCTTCTCGCCCGCGGCGCGCAGCACCCGTGCCGGGTTGCGCTTGAACTCGGACATGCTGATGGAGTAGTTGGCGTAGATTGCATCCATGATGCGTTCCCCTCAAAGTAACGGCTACGAATATGGCTCTAAATATAGCGCTTTTTCGAGAAGTGTGGGGCGTGTCGATCTAATATCTTGTAGAAACACCCTCTCTTGTAAAAACCCCCTCGATGGTGCTATAGTTCATCATCTCGTCCGGGCAAACTTGCTAAGTTGCCCGGATTTCCGGTTGGTAAGCAAACGGAAATGGGCTCTTCTGGCCCATTTTTTTTTCTCGGGTGAAACATGGTGGATCTGGAAGCCTTGGTCGAGCAGGTGGTCTCAGGCATGGGGTTCGAGCTCGTCGATTTCGAAGTCTCGCCCCGGGCGCGCATTCTGCGCGTGTTCATCGACATCGAGCGCGGTGTCACCGTCGACGACTGTGCGGCGGTGAGTGATCAGCTGCAGCGCGTGTTCGAGGTCGAGGACATCGACTACGACCGTCTGGAAGTCTCCTCGCCGGGGTTCGACCGGGTGCTGAAGAAACCACGCGATTTCGCCCGTTTCGTCGGTTCCCAGGTCCAGCTCAAGCTGCATGAGCCCTGGCAGGGGCGCAAGAATCTGAAAGCGGAACTGCTGGGTATCGAAGAGGATCGGGTGCGCGTCTCGAGCGACCTGGGAGAACATGAATTCGCGTTGGCGGAGATCGACCGGGCCCGCCTCGTCCCCCAATTCGACGGTTTCGGAGGTAAGAAACGATGAGTCGCGAACTGCTGTTGTTGGTCGATGCGCTGGCCCATGAAAAGAACGTCTCCAAGGATGTCGTCTTCGCTGCGCTGGAAGCGGCGCTCGTCTCCGCCACGAAGAAGCATCTCCACGAAGACGCCGACGTGCGCGTGGAGATCGACCGTTCCACCGGCACGTACCGCGCCTGGCGGCGTTGGTTGGTGTTGCCCGATGCCGAAGTGACCAACGACGAGCGCGAGATGGGGCTCATCGACGCGCGCGAGATCGATCCCGACATCCGCGTGGGCGAATACTACGAGGAAGAGATCCCGGTGCAGGATTTGGGGCGGATAGGGGCGCAGACGGCCAAGCAGATCGTGCTGCAGAAGATTCGCGACGCCGAGCGCGAGCAGATCCTCGAAGAATTCCTCTCGCGCAAGGAAACGCTCGTGTCCGGTACCATCAAGCGCATGGAGCGCGGCAACGCCATCGTCGAGATCGGTCGGCTGGAAGCGCTCCTGCCGCGCGAGCAGATGATTCCGCGCGAGGCGCTGCGCGTCGGCGACCGCATCAAGGCGGTGGTCATCCGCATCGACCGCAGCGGCCGCGGGCCGCAGCTGATCCTCTCGCGCACCTCGCCCGAGTTGGTCGTCAAGCTCTTCGAGCTGGAGGTGCCGGAGATCGAGGAGGGGCTCATCGAGATCAAGGGCTGCGCCCGCGACCCCGGTCTGCGCTCCAAGATCGCCGTGCATTCGAAGGATCCGCGGCTCGATCCGGTGGGTACCTGCGTGGGCATGCGCGGCTCGCGGGTGATGGCGGTCCGCAACGAGATCGCCCAGGAACAGATCGACATCATCGTCTGGTCGCCCGATCCGGCGCAGTACGTGATCGCGGCGCTGCAGCCGGCCGAGGTGCTCTCCATCGTGGTCGATGAAGAAAAACACGCCATGGACGTGGTGGTCGACGACGCGAACCTCGCCATCGCCATCGGCCGCGGCGGCCAGAACGTGCGGCTCGCCTCCGAGCTCACCGGTTGGACCATCAACCTGATGAGCCAAGCCGAATCGCAGCAGAAACAGGAAGAGGAACGGCAAGCTTTGCGCGCTCTCTTCATGGAGAAACTCGACGTGGACGAGGAGCTTGCCGATCTGCTGATCGACGAGGGCTTTTCCTCGCTCGAGGAGATCGCCTATGTGCCGCTCTCCGAAATGCTGGCGATCGAGGGCCTGGACGAAGAGACGGTGCAGGCGCTGCGCGAACGCGCCCGCACGGCGCTGCTCTCGGAAGCGATCGCCATCGAGGAGGCGATCGAACAGGTGGAGCCTGCACTCCTTGAGCTCGAAGGGATGGACAAGGATCTGGCCGTGAAGCTCGCTCGCCAGGGCATCACCCGGCTCGACGATCTCGCGGAACTGGCGAGCGACGAGCTCGCCGAATTGACCGGCATCGACCATGAGCGCGCCGCCGATTTGATCACCAAGGCGCGCGCCCATTGGTTCGAGTAAGGGGACAGCAAGATGGAAACGAAAAACGTCAAAGAATTCGCCGAAGAGCTAGGGCTCGACGTACAACGCTTGCTCGACCAATTGCAGCAGGCGGGCGTAGAGAAGAAGAGCGCCGAAGATGGCATCACGGCCAAGGACAAGGCGCAACTGCTCGCTTTTCTCAAACGTCAGCACGGCGAAGGCGGCAGTGGCAAGATCACGCTCACTCGCAAGGAAACCTCCGCCCTGCGAGCCACCGATGCCCAGGGGCGCGCACGTACCGTGCAAGTCGAGGTGCGCAAGAAGCGGGTGCTGGTCAACCGCGACGAGCTGCTCGCCAAGGCGAAGGAGGAGCAGGCCAAGCTCGAGGCGGCGCTGAAGGCGACCACAACGGTCGAATCGGCTCCGTCGGCGCGTCCGGCGCCTTCTGCCGAAACGATCTCCCCCGTGCCCGCCGAAACGACCGAGCCCGAGATGGTTGAAGTTACGGCGAGCGAGGAGCGCGCGGACGCCGCGCAGGAAGTGACGACTTCGAAGCCCCCGGCTCGAGCCGCCGCACCGGAGGCTCCTCCCGTCGCCGAGTCGAAGGCGACCGAGCCCCCATCGGCACCCGAGCCCGAGCGGACCGCGACGCCGCTCGAGCCCAAACCTCAGCCATCCGCGGCATCCATCTTGCCCCCTGAAGAGATCGCACGCCGAGAGGCCGAAGCCAAGCGTCAGGCCGAGCTGCGTGCCCGCCAGGAGGCCGATCTGCGCGCCAAGCGCGAACGCGAGCTCGCTCGTCAGGCACGCGCGCAGGCTCAGCTGCGAGAGGATGCGGCGAAGGCCGAAAAAGCAGCGACTGCCACTGCCGAGGCGGCTCTCGGCACGGCCAAACCAGCGACGGAAGAGCGTCCGACCCTGCACAAGGTGAAGGACAAAGAGAAGAAGGTCGAGAAAAAAGTCGAAGAACGGGCACCCAAACGCGGCGGGCTCAAAGTCCGCGCCCTCGACGATGGCAGCGCCGGCTGGAAGGGAGGTGGCAAGGGCGGGAAGGCGGGCAAACGCGCTCCCCGGGGGACGGAATCACGTTCCCAACAATTCCAGGCGCCCACCGAACCGATCGTGCGCGAAGTCCATGTGCCCGAGACCCTCACCGTGGCCGAGTTGGCGCACAAGATGTCGGTCAAGGCCACCGAGGTCATCAAGACCATGATGAAGATGGGCATCATGGCCACCATCAACCAGGTCATCGACCAGGAAACGGCCATGATCGTGGTCGAAGAGATGGGGCACAAGGCCGTGCCCGCCCGTCTGGACGAACCGGATGCCTTCCTCGAGGAAGTCGGCGAGCAGCACTACGAAGAAAAACCGCGTCCGCCGGTGGTCACCGTCATGGGTCACGTCGACCACGGGAAAACGTCGCTGCTCGACTACATCCGCCGCACCAAGGTGGCTGCGGGCGAGGCGGGCGGCATCACGCAGCACATCGGGGCGTATCACGTGGAAACGCCGCGCGGCACCATCACCTTCCTCGACACGCCGGGTCACGAGGCCTTCACGGCCATGCGGGCGCGGGGTGCGCAAGCCACCGACATCGTGGTGCTGGTGGTGGCCGCCGACGACGGGGTGATGCCGCAGACGCGCGAGGCGATCCACCACGCGCGTGCCGCCGGCGTGCCCATCATCGTTGCCGTCAATAAGATCGACAAGCCAGAGGCCAAGCCCGAGCGCGTGCGGCAAGAGCTCGTGGCCGAAGGCGTGATCCCGGAAGAATACGGCGGTGACACCATGTTCTACAATGTCTCGGCCAAGACGGGGCAGGGGATCGACGAGCTGCTCGAAGGCATCTTGCTGCAGGCCGAGGTGCTGGAGCTCAAGGCGCCGGCCGAAGGCCCGGCCAAAGGGATCGTGCTGGAGGCACGCCTCGACAAAGGGCGCGGCCCGGTGGCCTCCGTGCTGGTGCAAAGCGGCATGCTGCGCAAGGGCGACGTGGTGCTCGTCGGTTCCACCTGGGGGCGTGTGCGGGCCATGCTCGACGAAACCGGCAAACCGGTCGACTCGGCCGCACCTTCGATGCCCGTCGAGATCCTGGGCTTGGAAGACGTGCCGCAGGCGGGCGAAGAGTTCGTGGTGCTGCCCGACGAGCGCAAGGCGCGTGAGATCGCCCTCTATCGCCAGGGCAAGTTCCGCGAGGTGAAACTCGCCAAGCAGCAGGCGCTCAAGCTCGAGAATCTCTTCGAGCAGATGAGCGAGGGCGAGGTGAAGACGCTGCCCATCATCATCAAGGCCGACGTGCAGGGTTCCCTCGAGGCGCTCAAGCAGTCGCTGGAGAAACTCTCCACCGACGAAGTCAAGGTGCAGGTCATCCACGGCGCCGTGGGTGGCATCAGCGAGAGCGACGTCAACCTCGCTCAGGCGTCCAACGCCATCATCATCGGCTTCAACGTGCGCAGCGACGCCAGCGCGCGCAAGCTCGCCGAGAGCTACGGTGTGGACATCCGCTACTACAACATCATCTACGACGCGGTCGACGAGATCAAGGCGGCCTTGAGCGGCATGCTCTCGCCCGAGCGTAAGGAAGAGATCATCGGTCTGGCCGAGGTGCGTCAGGTCTTCCGCGTGCCCAAGGTCGGTACCGTGGCGGGCTGCTACGTGCTCGAAGGCACGATCAAGCGCGGCGCCAGAGTGCGCGTGTTGCGTGACAACGTCGTCATCCACGAGGGCGAGCTCGATTCGCTCAAACGCTTCAAGGAAGACGTGCGCGAAGTCAAGGCCGGCTACGAATGCGGCCTGTCGGTCAAGGGCTACAACGACATTCGGGAAGGCGACCAGATCGAAGTGTTCGAAGTGCGCGAAGTGGCGAGGACCTTGGCATGAAAGGCGGCAATCGGACCCGCCTGCCGCGGGTGGCCGAGGGCATCCGCGAAGAATTGGCCGAGCTGATCGCGCGGCAGGTGAAGGATCCCCGTGTGGGCTTCGTCACCATCACCGCCGTCGACGTGAGTCCGGATTTCGCGCACGCCAAGGTGTATGTGTCCACGCTCGCCGATCCGGCCACCATCCCGGAGCTCCTCGAGGGGTTGCAGCACGCGGCGGGGTTCCTGCGCCGCGAGCTCGGCCGGCGTCTGCACATCCACACTATCCCACAGCTCACCTTCGTCTACGACGAGTCGATCGAACGGGGACTGCGCCTGGCGCATCTCATCGACGAGGCAGTGGGCAAGGAACCGGGAAAGGATGGCGAGGGCGAAGACCGTGGTGCTTGACGGCGTGGCGCTGCTCGACAAGCCCGAGGGGCTCACGGCGAACGCCGCGCTGCAACGGGTGCGCCGTGCCTTGGGGGCGGCGAAGGCGGGGCATACCGGTACGCTCGACCCCATGGCGACCGGCCTCATGCTGCTCGCTTTCGGCGAGGCGACCAAGTTCGCCCAGCGCTGGCTGGAAGCCGACAAGGTCTATCTCACTCGCGTGCGTTTTGGGGTGGCCACCTCTACGGGGGACGCCGAAGGAGAGGTGATCGCCCGCGCCCCGGTTTCCTTCGGCGCTGGAGCGGTGCAGGAGGTGCTGCCGCGTTTTCTCGGCACCATCGAGCAAGTGCCGCCCATGGTCTCGGCGCTGAAGCACGAAGGCAAGCCGCTCTACCGCTACGCCCGCGAGGGGGTGACGATCGAGCGTGCGCCCCGGCCGGTGACGATCCACGAGCTGCGTCTCGTGGAGTGGGACGAATCCCTCGCGGCGGCCACCCTCTATGCCCGCGTCGGCAAGGGAACGTACATCCGCACGCTCGCCGAAGACCTCGGCGCAGCGCTGGGGGTGCCCGCGCACATCGATCGGCTGCGACGCCTGGCGATCGGCCCCTTTTCGGTCGAGAAGGCGAGAACGCTCGCCGAATGGGAGGAAGCGGGAGCGCAAGGGCGGGAATGGCTGCTGCCGCCCGATGCCTTGGTGGCAGACCTGCCGCGGGTCGAGCTGGATGCGACCCGAACCCTGGCTTTTCTTGCCGGACAGCGCATCGCCCGTGCCGCGCTTGGGGATTCCCGTTCCTCTGGCATGGTGCGCGTCTATGGGGCACGCGAGGAGGGAATCCCCATTTTCATCGGTTTGGGGGAATGTGACCCGGTGCGGGGCTTGTCCCCGAAGCGCGTCATTGCTAATATAACGCCGCCTTCGTCGCGTGTTCCGGTCATCCCGGCCGAATGATCCCTTCCGGGTCGCGGCTCGTTTTTCATTTTTTGCGTTCAGATTCACGAGAGAGAACCACATCCATGGCGCTAGACAACGCAACCAAAGCCCGCATCATCGCGGAATACAAACGCGGCGACAACGACACGGGTTCGCCCGAAGTGCAGATCGCATTGCTCACCGCCCGCATCGAAGGGCTGCAGCCGCATTTCAGCGAACACAAGAAAGATCATCATTCCCGCCGGGGTCTGTTGAAGATGGTGTCGCAGCGCCGTCGGCTGCTCGACTACCTCAAGCGCACCGAACCCGAGCGTTACCTCGAGCTCATCAAGCGGCTCGGCCTGCGTAAGTAATTCCCTCTTCCGGGCCGATCGCTGTCGTCCGGCTAGGCGAGGGTCGGCCCTCTCACCGAGAAAGGATCGTCCCTTGCCTACCGCCATCAAAAAAACCTTCACCTACGGTCGTCACCAAGTCACCCTCGAAACGGGCGAACTCGCGCGTCAAGCAAGCGGCGCGGTGCTCGCTTCCATGGACGACACCGTGGTGCTCGCCACCGTGGTCGCCGCCAAAGAGGCCAAACCCGGGCAGGATTTCTTCCCGCTCACCGTCGATTACATCGAAAAGTTCTACGCCTCCGGCCGCATCCCCGGCGGTTTCTTCAAGCGTGAAGGTCGTCCCTCCGAAAAGGAAACGCTCACTTCGCGCCTGATCGACCGGCCCATCCGCCCCCTCTTTCCCGAAGGGTTCTACAACGAGGTGCAGATCGTCGCCACGGTGCTCTCGCTCAACCCCGAGGTCAACGCCGACATCGTCGCGATGATCGCCGCGAGCGCCGCGCTCGCCGTCTCCGGCGTGCCTTTCCACGGGCCGATCGGCGCTTGCCGCGTGGGCTACCTCGATGGTCAGTACGTCCTCAACCCCAACGCGAGCGAGCTCGAGAAGAGCGCCCTCGACCTGGTGGTGGCCGGCACCGAGAACGCCGTCTTGATGGTCGAATCCGAAGCGCAGGAGCTGCCCGAAGACGTGATGCTCGGCGCCGTGGTCTTCGGCCACGAGCAGATGCAGGCGGCGATCCAGGCGATCAACGAACTCGTCGAAGTCGCGGGCAAACCGGCCTGGGACTGGAAAGCTCCCCAGCCCAACGAGGCGCTGGTGGCGCGCATCCGCGAGCTCGCCTTCGCCGAGCTGGAAGAGGCTTTCCGCATCACCGCCAAACAGGCGCGCAACGATCGGCTCAAGGCGATTCGCGCCCAGGTGATCGAAAAGGTGCTCGCCGAGTTCGATCCGCTGCCCTCCATCCCCGACATCGAGAACATCCTCTTCACGCTGGAAGCCTCCATCGTGCGTGGGCGCATCCTCGCGGGTGAGCCGCGCATCGATGGGCGCGACACGCGCACCGTGCGCCCGATCGACATCCGCGTGGGGGTGCTGCCGCGCACGCACGGTTCGGCGCTCTTCACCCGGGGAGAGACGCAGGCGCTGGTGGTCGCCACGCTCGGCACCGGCCGCGACGAGCAGATCATCGATGCCGTAGCCGGCGAATATCGTGAAAGCTTCATGCTGCACTACAACTTCCCGCCGTTCTCCACCGGCGAGACCGGGCGGGTCGGTTCGCCCAAGCGCCGCGAGATCGGCCACGGCAACCTCGCCAAGCGGGCGCTCTCGGCCGTGCTGCCCCAGCAGGAGGATTTCCCCTACACCATTCGGCTTGTCTCCGAAATCCTCGAGTCGAACGGCTCGAGCTCCATGGCCACCGTCTGCGGCGGCTCGCTCGCGCTGATGGACGCAGGCGTGCCGACCAAGGCGCACGTGGCCGGGGTCGCCATGGGTCTCATCAAGGAAGGCAACCGTTTCGCGGTGCTCACGGACATCCTGGGCGACGAGGATCACCTCGGCGACATGGATTTCAAGGTGGCCGGTACCGAGCATGGCGTCACGGCGCTGCAGATGGACATCAAGATCCAGGGCATCACCAAGGAGATCATGCAGGTGGCCCTCGCCCAGGCGCGCGAAGGCCGCATGCACATCCTGCAGCTGATGCGCCAGGCGATGGGTGAGGCGCGCGGCGAGGTCTCGGCCTATGCACCGCGTATGATCCAACTCAAGATCAATCCCGAGAAGATCCGCGACGTGATCGGCAAGGGGGGCTCCGTGATCCGGGCCCTGCAAGAAGAGACCGGCACCGTCATCGAGATCGCCGACGACGGCAACGTCACCATCTCGTCCTTCAGCGCCGAAGGCGCCGAGGAAGCCAAGCGGCGCATCGAGGAGCTCACGGCTGAAGTGGAAGTGGGCAGGGTCTACGAGGGTACGGTCGTCAAGCTGCTCGATTTCGGCGCCATCGTCAACATCATGCCGGGCCGCGACGGGCTGTTGCACATCTCCCAAATCGCCGACGAGCGGGTGGAAAAGGTTTCCGACTACCTGCAGGAAGGGCAGAAGGTGCGCGTGAAGGTGCTCGAGACCGACGATCGCGGGCGCATCAAGCTGAGCCTCAAAGCGGTCAAAGAGGGCGAATGAGGCTTTGACAAGCGGGGCGATCGGGTTATAATGATCGCCTTTCCGGGGTGTAGCGCAGTCCGGTAGCGCGCTTGCTTTGGGAGCAAGATGTCGGGGGTTCGAATCCCTCCACCCCGACCACGCTACTTCCGGAATACTGCCTGGGACGGAATCTGCCCGTAGCTCAACCGGATAGAGCACCGGCCTTCTAAGCCGGGGGTTACAGGTTCGATTCCTGTCGGGCAGGCCACGCAAGCCCCAAGGTTTTCGGCGGCGGCATTAGCTCAGTTGGTAGAGCACTGGATTGTGGCTCCAGGTGTCACCGGTTCGAATCCGGTATGTCGCCCCAGTTTTCACGAATAGGCCGGCCCTGCGTCGGCCTATTTTCTTTCTCGACGGGTGTACGATGACCGCTGAACTCATCGACGGTAAAGCCATCGCCCAGGTCTTGCGCCGCCGCATCGCCGAACGCGTGGGCGTCTTGCAGGAGCGCGGCGTCGTGCCGACGCTCGCGGTGATCCTGGTGGGGGAAGATCCTGCCTCTCACGTCTATGTGCGCAACAAGGTGGCCGCTTGCGCCGAGGTCGGGATCCGCTCGCGCAAGTACGAGTTTCCTGCCGACGTGTCCGCTGAGCGGCTGCTCGCCTGTATCGACGCCTTGAATGCCGATGCCGAGGTCGACGGCATCCTCGTGCAGCTGCCGCTGCCGCCGCACATCGACGAGACTCTGGTGCTCGAGCGTATCGCCGTGAACAAGGACGTCGATGGTTTCCACGCCGAGAACGTGGGGCGGCTGGTACAGGGCCGGGAATGTTTCTGGCCCTGTACGCCGCACGGGGTGATGCAGTTGCTCGCCTGGGAAGGCATCGAGCCGCAGGGCATGGACGCGGTGGTGGTGGGGCGTTCCAACATCGTCGGCAAGCCCATGGCGCTCATGCTGCTCAACGCGGGGGCGACGGTGACGGTGGCGCATTCGCGCACGCGGGAACTCGCCGCGCACACCCGTCGCGCCGATCTGCTGGTGGTGGCGGTGGGCAAGCCCGAATTCATCACGCCCGAGATGGTCAAGCCCGGGGCGGTGGTGATCGACGTGGGCATCAACCGCTTGCCCGACGGCCGGCTGGTGGGGGACGTGGCTGCCGGAGTGCGTGAGGTCGCCAGCCGGATCACGCCCGTGCCCGGCGGCGTGGGGCCGATGACGATCGCCATGTTGCTGGAAAATACCTTGCTCGCGGCCCAGCGCCGCCGGGGGATCGCGCCGTGAATGGGGAACTCCTGCGCTACGGATCCGGCGAGCCGCTCGTCGGGGTGGTGATGGGGTCTTCTTCCGACTGGCCGACGATGCGCGCCGCGGCCGAGGTGCTGCGCGAGTTCGAGGTGCCCTTCGAAGCGCGGGTGGTGTCGGCGCACCGCACGCCGGACTTGATGTTCGCCTACGCCGAGACTGCGCTCGAACGGGGCTTGCGGGCGATCATCGCCGGGGCCGGCGGGGCGGCGCATCTGCCGGGAATGCTGGCGGCGAAGACGACGGTGCCGGTGCTGGGGGTGCCGGTGGAGTCGCGGGCGCTGCACGGGCAGGATTCGCTGCTCTCCATCGTGCAGATGCCCAAGGGCGTGCCGGTCGCCACCTTTGCCATCGGCGCGGCCGGGGCGGCGAACGCGGCGCTCTTCGCCGTGGCAATGCTCGCGGCTACGGACGAAGTGCTCGGGCAGCGGCTTGCCGAATTCCGCCGCCGCCAGAGCGAATCCGTGCTCGCCATGCGCCTGGAGCCGCTGGAATGACGGCCGGGCGGATCGAGGCGCCGGCAAGGCTGGCGATCCTCGGCGGTGGGCAATTGGGGCGCTTTTTCGTGCGGGCGGCACAGGAGCTCGGCTACGCAGTCTGGGTGCTCGATCCCGATCCCGAGGCGCCGGCAGGGCGCATCGCCGAGCGCCATTTGTGTGGAGCCTACGACGACGAAGCGCTGCTCGCGGAAATTGCGGCCCACTGCGCCGCAGCAACCACCGAATTCGAGAACGTGCCCGCGACGAGCCTTGCCCGGCTCGCCGAGTCCATGCCCGTGCGTCCCGGCGCGGCGGCGCTTGCCGTCTGCCAGGATCGCATCGAAGAGAAGTCCTTTCTCGCGCAAAATGGCCTGCCGCATGCGCCTTTTCTCGCCGTGCGCACGGCAGAAGACCTCGAGCGCGCGCCCGAGGCGCTTTTCCCTGGCATCCTCAAAACGGCGCGTTTCGGCTATGACGGCAAAGGGCAGGCGGTGGTCGCCGACCGGGAAAGCGCGCGGGCAGCGTTCGTGCGCTTTGGGCGCGACTGCGTGCTGGAAGCGCGGCTTGCCCTGGAGGCGGAGCTCTCGGTGGTGCTCGGCCGCGGTGCCGATGGGCGCATCGCCGCCTTCGAGGCCGGACTCAACGTGCATCGCAACGGCATCCTGGATGCCACCTTCGCTGCAGCCCCCTTGCCCCCGGCCGTACTGCGCGAGGCCGGTGAGATCGCCGAAGCGCTCGCCGAGGCGCTCGGCTACGTCGGCACGCTGGGGGTGGAGTTCTTCTACGCCGACGGCAAGCTCTACGTCAATGAGATGGCCCCGCGGCCCCACAACAGCGGGCACCATACGCTCGATGCGCACCGCGTCTGCCAGTTCGAGCAGCAGGTGCGCGCACTGTGCGGCCTGCCGCTCGCCGTGCCCGAGGCGCATTCGCCGGCGGTAATGGTCAATCTCTTGGGCGAGGTGTGGTTCGCGGACGAGGTGCTGCGCGAGCCACCCTGGCACGAGATTCTCGCCTTGCCGGGCTTGCGGTTGCACCTCTACGGCAAGCGCGAGGCGCGACGCGGGCGCAAGATGGGGCATTTCACCGTCACGGCGGCGACGTTCGCCGAGGCGTGCGCCGTAGCAAGCGAAGCGCGGCGTCGTCTGGGTTTGCCGCCGCTGCCGCCTTTGCCGCAATGAACGCGCGCATCCTGCCTCCCGGCGAAGAAGCACTGGCCGAGGCGGCGGCGAAACTACGCGCCGGCGAACTGGTGGGGCTGCCGACCGAGACGGTCTATGGCCTGGCGGCCGACGCACGTAACCCAACGGCGGTACGGCGCATCTTCGCTGCCAAGGGGCGGCCCAGCGATCATCCCCTCATCGTGCATCTGCCTTCCGTCGAACACCTGCCCCAGTGGGCGCGCGACATCCCTGAAGAGGCCTGGGCACTCGCGCGCCGATTCTGGCCCGGCCCTTTGACGCTCGTGCTCATGCGCCGCCCCGAAGTGCCGCCGGAGGTCACCGGCGGGCAGGAGACGGTGGCGCTGCGCGTGCCGGCGCATCCCGTAGCCTTGGCGCTGCTGCGCGCCTTCGGCTCGGGGCTCGCGGCGCCGAGCGCCAACCGCTTCGGCCGCGTGAGCCCGACCACGGCCGCCGACGTGATCGAAGAATTGGGCGACCAAGTGGCGCTCGTGCTCGACGGCGGTCCCTGCCCGGTAGGGGTGGAATCGACCATCCTCGATCTCTCCCGCCTCGACACCGTGGGTCCCGTCATCCTGCGTCCCGGCGCGGTCGGTGCAGAGGAATTGGCCGAGGTGCTGGGGCGACCCGTGGCTGCAGCCGATGGCGGTGCGCCGCGCGTCTCGGGGTCGTTACCGAGTCATTACGCACCGATCACGCCCGTGCGTCTGGCCGCGCTGGGCGAGATCGAGTCGCTCGTCTCCCGTCTGCTCGCCCAAGGCAAACGCATCGCCCTGTGGAGCCGGCATCCGCTCGAGCTGCCGGGGGTGAAGTGGTACGAGATGCCCGCGACGCTCGAAGATTTGGCGCGCCTCCTCTACGCCCGGCTGCGCGCCTTCGACCGGCTCGGCGTCGACGAGATCGTCATCGAACGCCCGCAGGGGGAAGGCCCCCTGGCGCGGGCGATCGCCGACCGCCTGGAGCGCGCCGCGCGCGGCTCCGGCGGGCGTTGAACCGTGCGGTTGCGATTCGTAATGCACGGCGTTATCATGAAAAAATAAGATGGGCGAGGGGAAAACGTGAAACCTTCCGAAGTCCTTGCGTTGCGCCGTGACCTTATTCGACGCGTGATCGAGGCGCATCATGCCCGCAATGCCCGGATATTCGGTTCCGTCGTGCAGGGTCGAGATACCGAGGATAGCGACTTGGACATCCTCGTCGATCCTACGCCCGAAACAACGCTGTTCGATCTCGGCGCGATCCGCCATGAACTCGAGACCCTGCTGGGGATCCGAGTGGACGTGCTGACGCCCAAGGCTTTGCCAGAAAAAATCCGCGCCCAAGTGCTTGCCCAGGCCCACCCCTTATGACCGCCGACCGACGGCGTCTTGCCGACTACCTTGCGCACATCCTTGAAGCCATCGAACGTATCGATCGCTATACCGCCGAGATGGACGAGGTGACTTTCCTGAATGACTCATTGGTCCAGGATGCCGTGGTGCGAAATTTCGAGGTGATCGGCGAGGCGAGCAGAAATATAGACAAACACTACCCCGATTTCGCGATGGCGCATCCTGAATTGCCCTTGTCGATTGCCTATCAGATGCGCAACGTGCTTGCCCATGGTTATTTCAAGGTGGACTATGAGATCGTCTGGAGGACGATTCATCGCAGTTTGCCAGGATTGCATCGGCAAGTAACCCGCCTTTTGCAAGAGCTTTCCTCCAATGAGGACATTCCATGAAATGCCGTCGGGTGACTACCCTCTAGCGCTTCATCCACACTTTTGCGTTTCAACCATGATGCCGGTTGATTTTTTCGAGGAACCCTTTCGATCATGACCGTCCGCACGCGTTTTGCCCCTAGTCCCACGGGTTATCTGCACATCGGCGGTGCGCGCACCGCGCTCTTCTCTTGGGCCTATGCCCGCCACCACGGCGGCCAGTTCATCCTGCGCATCGAGGACACCGACCGCGAGCGTTCCACGGCCGAGGCGGTCCAGGCCATTCTCGATGGCATGCATTGGCTGGAGCTCGACTATGACGAAGGGCCTTATTATCAGACCCGGCGCATGGATCGCTACCGCGAGGTGATCGAGCAGATGCTCGCGGCCGGTACCGCCTATCATTGTTACATGAGCCCCGAGGAGCTGGAGGCGCTGCGCGAGGCCCAGCGTGCCCGGGGAGAAAAGCCGCGATACGACCGGCGCTGGCGCCCCGAGCCCGGTAAAACCCTGCCGCCTCCGCCGCCGGGCGTGCAGCCGGTCGTGCGGTTCAAGAATCCGCTCAGTGGCACCGTCGCCTGGGACGATCTCGTCAAAGGGCGCATCGAATTCGCCAACGAAGAACTCGACGACTTCGTGATCGCCCGTGCCGACGGCACCCCCACTTACAATTTCTGCGTGGTGGTCGACGACTGGGACATGCGCATCACGCACGTCATCCGCGGTGACGATCACGTCAACAATACGCCGCGCCAGATCAACCTCTACCTCGCGCTCGGCGCCCCCCTGCCGCAGTTCGCCCATTTGCCCATGATCCTGGGACCGGACGGGCAGAAGCTCTCCAAACGCCACGGGGCGGTGTCGGTGATGCAGTACCACGAGGACGGTTATCTGCCGGAAGCGGTGATCAACTATCTCGCTCGTCTGGGTTGGAGTCATGGCGACGACGAGATTTTCACGCGCGAGCAGTTCGTTGCCTGGTTCGACCTCAAAGACGTCAATCCTTCGGCGGCGCGCTTCGACTTCGACAAACTGCGCTGGCTGAACGCCCACTACATCAAGCAGGCCGAGGTGGGCCGGCTCGCGGTCGATTGCGCCGAGCGGCTCACGCGGCGCGGCGTCGCGGTTGCGGACGCGACGGCGCTCGAACCGGTGGTGGCGCTCTATCAGGATCGGGTGCAGACTTTGGAGGAACTGGCCGACTGCGTCGAGCCGTTCGTGGTCGAAGTGCATCCTGCGGCCGAATTCCGAGAAAAACATCTCGACGAAGCCGCCGTCCGGGCGCTGGCCGAGCTCCATCGTCGGCTCGAAGCGATCCCGGAAACGGAATGGCGGCGTGAGCGGCTCGCCGCAGCGATCAAGGAAACGCTCGCCGCAGCTGGCGTAAAAATGCCCAAGCTCGGCATCCCGCTGCGGGTGGTGCTGCTGGGCGTGCCGCAATCCCCGGCAGTGGAAGCGGTGCTCGAAGTGTTGGGGCGGGAACGCACGCTTTCGCGGCTCGAGCGCGCCCTCTGAGCCCGTGACCATGGCGGGGCTCCTCGAACTCACCCCGGCGCGCTTGCAGTGGCGCGAGGGCGTGCCTGCACACGGCGACTACGACGACGTCTATCACTCGGTGCATGGAGCGCTCGCCCAGAGCCGGCACGTCTTTCTCGGCGGCACGGGGCTGCCGCAGGCGTGGGCGGGGCGGGCGCACTTCGCCATCCTGGAGACGGGATTCGGGCTGGGTGGGAATTTTCTCGCCACCTGGGCGGCGTGGCGTTCGGATCCACGACGCGCGCAGCGGCTCAATTTCGTTTCCCTGGAAAAGCATCCACTCACAGCCGAAGACTGGCGCCACGTGTGGGCGCAAGGGGAGAGCGAGCTGCGTCCGCTCGCGCTGGCCTTGGGCCAACGCTTGCCGCCGCTCGTTCCGGGTATTCATACCCTCGAGTTCGACGAAGGGCGGGTGCGGCTCTTTCTCCTCTACCACGATGCCGCGGCGATCGAGGAGATCGAAGGCCGGTTCGACGCCGTCTATCTCGATGGCTTCGCCCCGACGAAGAACCCTGCCATGTGGTCGGAGCCGCTGCTCGCCGCGGTCGCACGGCGCATGAAACCGGGGGCGCGGCTCGCCACCTGGTGCGCGGCCGGTGAGGTACGCCGGCGGCTCGCCGCATCGGGTCTGAGCGTCCGTCCGGCGCCCGGATTCGCCGGCAAGCGGGAGATGACTGTCGCCTGGCGCGATGGGATGCTCGCCGAGGAACGACGTCCCGCTCGGGTCGTGGTGGTCGGCGCAGGCATGGCAGGGGCGAACCTCGCCCATGCGCTCGCACGCCGCGGCGTGCCGGTCACGCTCTTCGAACGCGAGGCTTCGCCGGGGCAGAGCGCCTCGGGCAATCTCGCCGGGGTGCTGCGCTGGTTGCCGAGCGCCGACGACAATTTCCTCTCGCGCTGGACGCGCGCCGGCACGCTCACCGCCCACGCGATGCTGCGCGACTGGGAATCGCAGGGGATCGACGCCCCTTGGGGACCGAACGGGGTAGCGCATCTGGCGCGCGACGAAGCGCAGGCGCGCAAGCAACGGGCAACGCTCGAGCGGCTTGCCCCGCCGCCCGAGGTGTTGACCTGGCTCGACGCCGCGGCGCTCTCCGAGCGCATCGGCTGGCCGGTGGCGCAGGGCGGCTGGTGGTTCGAGCTCGGCGGATGGATCGGCCCGCAGCGCTGGTGCCGCCGCCTGATCGAACTCGCCGGATCGATGCTCACGCTGCGTTGCGCCACGGCGGTGAGTTCGATCGAGCCGTACGCACCGGGCTGGCGCGTGCGCGACGCCGAGGGTAAGGTCCTGGAAGAAGCCGACGCGGTGGTGCTCGCCGCGGGCGCGGAAGTCTCCTCGTTCGCTCAGGCGGCCGGACTGCCGATCCGGCCCGCGCGCGGTCAGGTGTCGCTCGCGCCGGCCGAGGCCGGTTCGCCGCCTCGGGTGACGGTATGCCGCAATGGCTATGTGACGCCGGAAGTCTCGGGGCGGCGCGCCTTCGGGGCGACGTTGGCCGTGGATGACCCGGACCCTGCCGTGCGCGCCAGCGATCACCGGGAAAACCTCGCCAAGCTCGAAGCGATTTTACCCGGCTACACGGCGGGGCTCGATCCCGCCTCGCTCGAAGCACGGGTAGGATTTCGGCCGACAGTACCGGATCGCCTGCCGGTGGTCGGTCCCCTGGGCGAGACGCCGGGACTTTTCATACTCTCGGGATTCGGCGCACGGGGCTTGGCCTTTGCGGTGCCGGCGGCGCGGCTTGCCGCGGCCATGCTCTGCGGCGAGCCCTGGCCGCTCGAGCGCACCACGGCGCTCGCGGTCGACCCGGCGCGCTTTTTCCGCCGCTGAAGCGTTTTACTCTTCCGGACGCATCGCGGGGAAAAGGATGACGTCGCGGATGTTGGGGCTGTCGGTGAGCAGCATCACCAGACGGTCGATGCCGATGCCGCAGCCACCGGTGGGCGGCATGCCGTATTCGAGCGCCCGGATGTAATCGGCGTCGAAGTACATCGCTTCTTCGTCGCCGGCCTCTTTTGCCCGCACTTGCGCGAGGAAGCGCTCGGCCTGGTCTTCCGGATCGTTCAATTCGGAAAAGCCATTGGCGATCTCACGCCCGACGATGAAGAGCTCGAATCGCTCGGTGATCTCGGGGTTGGTGTCGCTACGGCGCGCGAGCGGCGAGACTTCGGCCGGATAATCGACGATGAAGGTCGGCGACCAGAGTTCGGCTTCGGTGGTTTCCTCGAAGAGCGCGAGCTGCAGCGCCCCCAGTCCCATGTCCGGTTTGACGTCCACGCCGAGTTCGGCCAGCTTGGCGCGCAACCACTGAGGATCCTCGAGCTGGGCGCGAGACCAGCCGGGGTGATGTTTCTGGATCGCCTCGACGATGGTGAGCCGCGCGAAGGGCTGTGACAGATCGAGCTCGCGCCCCTGATAGATGAAGCGTTCCGTGCCCAGCGCCACGCGCGCCGCATGACGGATCAACCCTTCGGTGAAATCCATCAGCTTACGGTAGTCGCTGTAGGCCTCGTAGAACTCCATCATGGTGAATTCGGGGTTGTGCCGCGGCGAGATCCCTTCGTTGCGGAAGTTGCGGTTGATCTCGAACACCTTTTCGAATCCGCCCACCACCAAGCGCTTGAGGTAGAGCTCGGGAGCGATGCGCAGGTACATCGGCATGTCGAGCGCGTTGTGGTGGGTGACGAAGGGGCGCGCGTTGGCCCCACCCGGAATGGGGTGCAGCATGGGCGTTTCGACTTCGAGGAAGCCGTATTCGAGCATGTACTCGCGGATCGCTTGGATGAGGCGGCTACGGGCGACGAAACGTCGGCGCGTTTCCTCGCTCATGATGAGATCGACGTAGCGCTGGCGGTATTTCAGCTCCTGGTCGGCGAGCCCGTGGTATTTGTCCGGCAGCGGGCGCAGGCTCTTGGTGAGCAAGCGGATCGATTCTGCGTGGATCGTGAGCTCGCCGGTGCGCGTCTTGAAGAGGTGACCTGCGACGCCGACGATGTCGCCGATGTCCCAGTGTTTGAACTCCTCATAGACCTCGGCCCCGACGCTGTCTCGCGCCACATAGACCTGGATGCGGCCGGAGAGATCCTGGATCGTGATGAAACTCGCCTTGCCCATGACGCGCTTCAACATGATACGCCCGGCCACGACCGCGGCGGGCTTGAGTTCCTGCAGTTTTTCCGCCTCGGCTTCGCCGTAGGCTTCGTCGAGCTTGGCGGCGAGATTGAGCCGTTCGAAATCGTTGGGAAAGGCCGGCCCACGGGCACGCAGCGCCGCGAGTTTCTTGCGCCGTTCGGCGCTGATGCGGTTCTCTTCGGCAGCGGAAAGGGATTCGGAATTTGGTTCCGTCATGGGAAGACTCATGGTCGTGGATGAACGAAAAAAGGGATTTTCGCATTTCCGGCACGAGGGGGCAAACTTGCATGAACCCTTACGCCATGAGGAATGATGTAAGCCCCACGCAAGCAGGGCATGCCAGCATCGGCTAAAGTTTTTTCGAGGGGAGCCGATAATCCCCCAACACCGAGGGAGAAAGACATGGACTGGTTCTGGCGCGGCTACGACTGGGTGGAGCGGACGTTCTTTACCACGGTCACGAAGAAATTTTCGAGCTTCCTCCTCTTGCCCCTCATGGCGGCGATGGGTTTGCTGCTGCTCTCTTCTTTGAGAGCGCGCATCGACGAACTCCTCGTCCGCCAAGGGGGCGAAGCGCTACGCAGCGAGGTTGCGGCAGCGTTTAGCCAAACCCTGGGCGAATTCGCAGTGCTGGTAACCGCGATTTTGCTCGTGTCCGTCGGCCTCATCCTCTACATGCGCCACCTCATCGTGCGGCCGCTGCGGCGCATGGCCGAGATCTTTCGTACCCTGAGCAACGACCGGCGCGAGGGGGATTTCTCCGTCGACTTGCCGGTGATGACGCACGATGAGCTGGGGGAACTCGCCAAAGCCTACAACGCTTTTGCCGAGAAGATGCGAGCGATCATCGTCGACCTGCGTCGGGTGAGCGTGGAAGTGGGTGGGGATGCGGTGCGCGCCGATGCCAAGGCGGTGGAAGCCGAGAAGAGCGCCCAGACCCAGCTGCGCCTGGCCGACGAAGTCTTTGCCGCGAGCCAGCGTACGACGGAGGCGATCGAGGAGGTCCAGACGCGGATTCAGGGGCTGGACACGACGATGCAGGAGAGCTTGGCCGCCGTCTCTTCGGCACTTTCCGAACTGCACGCCGTCGTGCAGCGCATCGG
Source organism: Tepidiphilus baoligensis (assembly GCF_012911495.1). NCBI lineage: Bacteria > Pseudomonadati > Pseudomonadota > Hydrogenophilia > Hydrogenophilales > Hydrogenophilaceae > Tepidiphilus > Tepidiphilus baoligensis. Next base: position 3,015 of record NZ_JAAAUB010000016.1, on the reverse strand, counting down.
GACTTCACGCGAGCGTCTGGCGGGCTTTACCGGCACGGTGGGCGAATTGGCGAACCGCTCCGAGCAGATCCGCCGCATCGCCGGTTTGATCCGTGAAGTCGCCGACCAGACGAACCTGCTCGCCCTCAACGCTGCCATCGAAGCGGCGCGCGCCGGAGAATATGGACGCGGATTCGCTGTGGTGGCCGACGAGGTACGCAAGCTCGCCGAACGCGTCAACCTCTCCTCGCAAGAGATCACCCAAGACATCGACGGCATGATCGGCATCGTCGACCAGACCCGCAGCCAGAACGAGGCGATCAACGCCGACATGGACGAGACGCTGCGTTCGGTCCATCACGTCGAAGAGGAGTTCGCGCGCATGGACGAGGCGTTCCACCGCAGCCGCGAGAGCCTGGGAGAGATGGTTACGGCCAGTGACAATCTGGCCCGGGCGAACGAGGCCACAATCGAACACGTACGCCACATCGCCGAGGTGGGCGAGGCCGTACGCTGCCTGATGCAGGAGACCCGCAGCGACACCGACGCTTTGACCGAGCGCACCGAGACCATCCTCGAGATACTCGCCCGTTACCGGGTGGGGCGCGGTCGCTTCGACCAAGTGGTACGCGAAGAACGGGCCGTGCGCGACGCCATCCAGGTCCAGCTCGAAGCGATGGTGCGCGAGGGAATCGACGTGTTCGACCGCAACTATCGCCCCTACTTGAACTGCGATCCGCCGAAATTCAAGCTCGCCTGGAGCGACGAGTTCGTGCGCCGCTGCCAGCATCTGTTGGACGAGGGGCTCGCGCGGATCCCGGAGGCGGTGTTCGTGGTGGCCGTCAATACCGACGGCTATCTCTCGGCGCACAACGCCAAATTCAGCAAACCCCTCACGGGCGACCGGGAAAAGGATCTCGTGGGCAACCGGACCTACCGCAAGTTCGACAACCCTCGCGAGCTGCGCGCGGCGCAGAATACCGCTCCGGTGCTGATGCAGACCTACCGCCGCGACACGGGAGAGATCCTGGTCGATGTGGCCATGCCGATTTACGTCGGTGGCCGCCTGTGGGGGAACGTGCGCGTCGGCCTGCCGATCGAAGCCCTGAGCAAGGACTGAGCGCCCCCTCAATGGTGCAGGATCTGCCCGAGGAAGCGGCGGGTACGTTCTTCTTCCCCGCCGACAACGGCAAGGAACTCACCGCTTGCGCGCAGGAGGAAGGTCGGTGCAGCTCCCCTCGGCGACTTCCGCGGCCAGACCCACCGTCTCGATGAGCGTCGGGTGGGGATGGATGGTACGGGCAATGTCGCCTGCTTCCGCCCCCATTTCGATCGCCAGGCAGATTTCACCGATCAGATCCCCGGCGCCGGCGCCGACGATGGCGCCACCGACCAGGCGGTGTGTCTCGGCGTCGAACAGCAGTTTGGTGAATCCTTCTTCACAGCCGTTGGCGATCGCTCGGCCCGAGGCGGCCCAGGGAAAGACGGCTTTTTCCACATTGAGACCGCGGGCCTTGGCTTCGGCCTCGGTGAGTCCGGCCCAGGCGATCTCGGGGTCGGTGTAGGCCACCGAGGGGATCTGCAAGGCATCGAACGCCGCTTTCCGGCCGGCGGCCGCTTCCGCCGCCACGTGCCCTTCGTGCACGGCTTTGTGGGCGAGCATCGGATTGCCGGTGAGGTCTCCGATGGCGAAGATGTGGGGCACGTTGGTGCGTCGTTGCGGGTCGACGGGGATGAATCCTCGCTCGTCGAGGTGCACGCCCGCCGCTTCCACTCCCAAGAGAGGCCCATTGGAGCGACGGCCCACGGCCACGAGCACGAGGTCGTAGCGTTGCGCTTCCTTGGGCGCCGCTTCCCCCTCGAAACTCGCCCAGATGCCGTCCGCCAGCGCCTCCAGCGCCGTGGTGCGCGTGTTGCGGTACAAGGCGGCGAAACGGCTGGCGTTTTTCTTCTCCCATACGCGCACGAGGTCACGGTCGGCGCCGGGGAAGAGATCGGCCGTGGCTTCCACCACGTCGACCTCGGCGCCGAAAGCGGCGTAGACCGTGCCCATTTCCAGACCGATGATGCCCCCGCCGATCACCAGCATGCGCTGGGGAATAAAGGGCAGCGCGAGCGCACCGGTGGAATCCACCACCCGAGGGTCGTCGGGCTGGAATGGCAGGTGTACCGGTCGCGAACCGGCGGCGAGGATCGCCTGTTCGAACTGGACGATTTCGACGGTCCCGGTTTCACGCGCAGGATCGCCCTCCATGCGCCGTACTTCGAGGTGATGGGGGCCGACGAACCGACCTTCACCCTGCAGCACCCGCACGCCGCGCGCCTTGGCCATGCCCGCGAGGCCCTTGGTCAACCGTCCGACGACTTCGTCCCGATGCGCCCGCACCCGCTCGAGGTCGATTTTCGGTGCCTCGAAGACGATCCCGGCCTGGGCAAGCTGCGTGCGCGCTTCGATCCCGGAAGCCAGGTGCAGCAGCGCCTTGGAAGGGATGCAGCCCACGTTGAGGCACACGCCGCCGAGCACGGGTTCGCGCTCGACCAGCAGCACGTCGAGCCCGAGATCGGCCGCGCGGAAGGCGGCGGAATAGCCGCCCGGGCCGCCGCCGAGCACGAGCAGCTGACAGCGGTGGTGGACTTCTCCGGCGAAGGCGGGCGCGGACGACGCTACCGCCGCTGCCTCGGACCGAGGGGCGGAATGCGTCTCCGCCGCCGGTACGGGAGCCGATCCGGACTGCACCGTGGCGGCTGCGTTCGCTTCGACGCCGCGCTGGACTGGCGGGGCCACGTCGGCGGGGGTCTGAGAGGCTGGCTCGGATGCACGATCCGTTTCTTTGGCTTCCAGGCGGATGACGGGGGTGCCTTCGGAGACCTTGTCGCCGACCTGGACGAGCACCTCACGCACGATGCCGGCCACGGGGCAGGGCACGTCCATGGTGGCTTTGTCCGATTCGAGGGTGCAGATCGGGTCTTCGGGCGCGAGCACGTCGCCGGGCTTGACCAACACCTCGATCACCGGCACGTCGTGATAGTCGCCGA
>NZ_JAAAUB010000015.1:0-46863 GCF_012911495.1 Tepidiphilus baoligensis | reverse complement strand
CTCGTGCTACAAGTCCGGACAGTTTATTTGTTCGCTACACATTCGGCATCGACACCTTGCCGCGGATGCGTTTTCATGCTATCGTTTCGCGCTTTGAAGAATTCCCAGGAGAGCCATCATGGCCCGCGTCTGTCAAGTGACCGGCAAGCGTCCGATGACCGGCAACCACGTCTCGCACGCCAACAACAAAACCAAGCGCCGTTTCCTGCCCAACCTGCACTATCGCCGTTTCTGGAGCGAGGCCGAAGAGCGTTGGGTGAAACTTCGCGTCTCCAACGCGGCGCTGCGCACCATCGACAAGAAAGGCATCGATGCCGTGCTCGCCGAGCTGCGCGCCCGCGGCGAGAAAATCTGAATCCTGGATAGGAGTGCATCATGGCCAAGGCCGCCCGCGAGAAGATCAAGCTCGAGTCCACCGCTGGAACCGGGCATTTCTACACCACCTCGAAAAACAAGCGCACCACCCCGGAAAAACTCGAGCTGATGAAGTACGACCCCAAAGCGCGCAAACACGTGCTCTACAAAGAAACCAAGCTCAAGTAAGCCGCATCACAAGGAATCCGCAAAAGCCATCCCCTGGCGGATGGCTTTTTTCTTTTCCCTCTCCCATTTCTTCCCCAAAGAAAAAAGCGCCTCTTGCGGGCGCCGTAATTCGTCTCCTCCCATGAGGCGGGCGGTCTCGAGGCCGCCCGTCCTTCTTCTCCTCGATTATCCCTTGAGCTGCTCCAGGATCGCCGGGTTTTCCAGCGTGGACGTATCCTGCGTGATCTCCTCGCCCTTGGCGAGCTGACGCAGCAGCCGGCGCATGATCTTGCCCGAGCGGGTCTTGGGCAGGTTCTCGCCGAAGCGGATCTCCTTGGGCTTGGCGATGGGGCCGATCTCCTTGGCCACCCAATCCTGCAGTTCCTTGACGAGGCGCTTGGCTTCCTCGCCCTGGGGCCGCGGACGCTTGAGCACCACGAAGGCCACGATCGCCTCGCCAGTAATGTCGTCGGGACGACCGACCACGGCCGCTTCCGCCACCAGCTCGTGCGCCACCAGCGCGGATTCGATCTCCATCGTTCCCAGACGGTGGCCCGACACGTTGAGCACGTCGTCGATGCGCCCGGTGATGGTGAAGTAGCCCGTCTCGGGATCGCGAATCGCCCCGTCGCCGGCCAGATACAACTTCCCTTTGAAATCTTCGGGGAAGTAGGATTTCTTGAACCGCTCCGGATCGCCCCAGATCGTGCGGATCATCGACGGCCAGGGTTTCTTGATGACGAGGAACCCGCCATGCCCCCAAGGAAGCTCGGTACCCGTCTCGTCGACCACCGCCGCCATGATGCCGGGGAAAGGCAGCGTGCAGGAACCGGGCACGAGCGGCGTGGCGCCGGGCAGTGGCGTGATCATGTGCGCCCCGGTCTCGGTCTGCCACCAGGTATCGACGATGGGGCAGCGTCCGTGACCCACCTCGTTGTAATACCACTCCCAGGCCGCCGGGTTGATGGGCTCGCCCACCGAGCCGAGGATGCGCAGGCTGGAGAGGTCGAAATTGCGCGGATGCACTTCGGGAGTGGCGTCGCTCGCCTTGATGAGGGCGCGGATCGCCGTGGGCGCGGTATAGAAGATGCTGACCTTGTGCGCCTCGATCATACGCCAGAAACGGCTCGCGTCAGGGTAGGTCGGCACGCCCTCGAACACCACCTGCGTCGCCCCCACCGCCAACGGTCCATAGGCGACGTAGCTGTGCCCAGTGATCCAGCCGATGTCGGCCGTACACCAGAAAACGTCGGTCGGCTTGATGTCGAAGGTCCACTTCATCGTCAGCGCGACCTGCGTGAGATAGCCGCCGGTCGAGTGTTGCACGCCTTTGGGTTTGCCGGTGGAACCCGAGGTATAGAGCAGGAAGAGCGGATGCTCGGCCTCGACCCACTCGGGCTCGCACACTTCGCTCTGGCCAGCGATGACATCACTCCACCACAGATCGCGCTCCGGATGCCATTCGATGTCCATGCCGGTGCGCTTGTTGACGATCACGTGGCGCACCGATTCGCATCCACCCATGACAAACGCTTCTTCGACGATGGCCTTGAGCGGCAAAGCCTTGCCGCCACGGAACTGGCCGTCGGACGTGACCACCACGGTGGCACCGGTATCCTGGATGCGGTCGCGCAGCGCCAGGGCGGAAAAACCGCCGAAGACCACGGAGTGGGTCGCCCCGATACGCGCGCACGCCTGCATGGCTACCACGCCTTCGATGCCCATGGGCAGATAGATGAGGACACGATCGCCCTTCTTCACGCCGAGCGACTTGAGCGCGTTGGCGAACTGGCTCACCCGCGCGAGCAGCTCGCGATAAGTGACCTTGGTGACCTTGCCGTCGTCGGCTTCGAAGATGATGGCCACCTTGTCGCCCAGCCCCGCGGCCACGTGCCGGTCGAGGCAGTTGTAGGAGGCGTTGAGCACCCCGTCGGCGAACCAGCGGAAGAACGGAGCATTGGACTCGTCGAGCACCTGGGTGAAGGGTTTCTTCCAGTCGAGGAGCGTGCGAGCGTGATTGGCCCAATAGCCCTCGTAATCCTTTTCCGCCTCGGCCACGAGCCGTTTGTAGTGTTCCATCCCCGAGACGGCGGCATTTTTGACGAGTTCTTCCGGCGGATAATACATTTTCTGAGCCATGGGTCGATCTCCCTCTTCAATGGTTCGTTCGAACGGACCGCGCAGACTCCGGTCCATCCGGGCACCCTTTGATTGAAACGGCTTTATCTTACATCAGACTTACTGGGCAAGCAGGCAAAGGTCATTCCGTCGGCGCCCACCCTGTTTTAGAATAGCGCACTCTGCGAGGGAGCCTGTGATGACCACTATCCGCGAAGAAGACCTGATCGAATCGATCGCCGACGCATTCCAATACATCAGCTACTATCATCCCGTCGATTACATCAAGGCGCTCGCCGAAGCGTACGAGCGCGAGCAAAGCCCTGCGGCGAAAGACGCCATCGCCCAGATCCTCACGAACTCCCGTATGGCCGCCGAGGGGCACCGCCCGATCTGTCAGGACACGGGCATCGCCACGGTCTTTCTCGAAATCGGTCAGGACGTGCGTTTCGACACGCGCCGCAGCCTGCAGGAACTCATCGACGAAGGGGTACGCCGCGCCTACACCAATCCGGACAATCCCTTGCGCGCCTCGGTGCTGCGCGACCCCGCCGGCAAGCGGCAGAACACGCGCGACAACACCCCGGCCGTGGTCCACGTCGAGCTCGTACCGGGTGATAAAGTAGAAGTGATCTGCGCGGCCAAGGGCGGCGGCTCGGAGAACAAAGCCAAGCTCGCCATGCTCAACCCCTCGGATTCCCTCGTCGACTGGGTGCTCAAGACCGTGCCCACCATGGGAGCGGGCTGGTGCCCTCCCGGCATCCTCGGCATCGGCATCGGCGGCACGCCGGAAAAAGCCATGCTGCTCGCCAAGAAATCCCTCATGGCCCCCGTCGACATCCACGAGTTGCAAGCACGCGCCGAGCGCGGCGAGGAGCTCACCACTGCCGAGCGGCTGCGGCTCGAACTCTACGACAAGGTCAATGCGCTCGGTATCGGTGCGCAGGGGCTGGGTGGACTCACCACGGTGGTCGACGTCAAGGTGCTCGACTACCCCACCCACGCCGCGAGCCTGCCGGTGGCCATGATCCCCAACTGCGCCGCCACCCGCCACGTGCACTTCACGCTCGACGGTAGCGGCCCGGCCCGGCTCGACCCCCCGCGGCTGGAAGATTGGCCCCGGATCACCTGGACGCCCGACACCAAGAAAGCCAAGCGCGTGGATCTCGACACCCTCACGCGCGAGGAAGTCGCCTCCTGGAAGGCCGGTGACATCCTACTCTTGAACGGCAAGCTCCTCACCGGACGCGACGCCGCGCACAAGCGCATCGCCGACATGATCGCCCGCGGCGAGCCCTTGCCTGTCGATTTCACCAACCGGGTCATCTATTACGTCGGCCCGGTCGATCCGGTGCGCGACGAAGTCGTCGGCCCCGCCGGCCCCACCACCGCCACGCGCATGGACAAATTCACCCGCCTCATGCTCGAGAAGACGGGCCTCATCGCCATGGTCGGCAAGGCCGAGCGCGGCCCCGAGGCCGTAGCGGCGATCCGCGACAACCGCGCCGCCTACCTCATGGCCGTAGGCGGCGCCGCCTATCTGGTCGCCAAGGCGATCAAGGCGGCACGCGTCGTCGCGTTCGAGGATCTCGGCATGGAAGCGATCTACGAATTCGAGGTGCGCGACATGCCGGTGACCGTGGCCGTCGATAGCCAAGGCAACAACGTGCATGAAACCGGCCCGCGCGAGTGGCGCGTCAAGATCGGCAAGATCCCCGTCACCGCCTGAAACCTCTTCCCTCCGACGGGGAACGGTATAATCTTTCACGTCCGCCCTGCCTACGTGCCAGGGCGGACGCTGCAGCGCCGGCATAGCTCAGCTGGTAGAGCACCCGCCTTGTAAGCGGTAGGTCGCCCGTTCGAATCGGGCTGCCGGCATTCTTTCCGCTCACCGAGCTCACACCCGTTCCGAGGGAGGCTCCATGCGTTTCATCCGCCGACTGTGCGGTCTCATTCTTTTTTGTCTCGTCGGCATACTCTCTCCGTCCTTTGCGGCTGAATCCGGCAATGATCCCGTGCAGGCGGGACTTGCTCTGATTCAGGATGCGCTGCAGCGCAACACGCTACCAGCCGATACCTCCGCCGCGCTCAAGCAACTGCTCGACCGCATCCAGGAAGCGCAAAGCCGCAAACAGCAGGCCGAGATTCGCGCTGCGCTCGCCGAAAAGCTCATCGAGCAGACGCAGCGCGAACTGCAGCAACTGACCGCCAGCCGCCCTGCCGACTTTGCCGACCTGCGGCTCACCGACGATTTGACGCCGAGCGAACGAGCCGAGCGCTTGCGTCGCATCCTCGAGGAAGAGCGGGCACGGCGTCAGACGCAAGAATTCCTCAAGGCCCAGCTCGCCGATCTCGAACAAACCAAGGAACGTCGCGATACCGCTACCGCACCCTCTCCCGCGCCACTACCCTCCCTACCCGGCAATGATCCCTTGGTGCAACAGGCACTCACGCTTGCCACCTTGGTCTCCAGCCAAGCCCAAGAAGCCCTACGCCGCGCGACCCTGCTAGAGAGCCGCTTGGCCGAGAATTCTCGGGTGTTGCTATCGCGCCGCATCGAACGGCTGGAGGTCGAGCTCTCCCGACTGCGCCAGTTACGTGAAGCGCTGGAAAAGAGTACGGCGGCCGAAGTCACCCAGGAAACCAGCCAGGTCGATGCCGGCACGCTCGACCCAAGGCTCGCGCGCGTGGAAGCCACCAATCGCGAATGGGAAGCACGCCTGCAGACCCTGCGCCAGCGTTTGCAGACCGTGCGCGAACGCCAGGCGACGCTCCAACGCGAACATCAAGAGCGCAGAGAGTCGCTCGACTCCCTGAAAAAACGCATCGCCCAGCAAGGTCTGAGCCCCGCCGTGGGCAACCTACTCCTCGAATACCGCAGCCGCCTGCCCGCTCCCGTGACCCTGCGCCAGGAGCTCAACGCCGTACGCGCGATGCTGGAAGAGGTCCAGCTCCTGGAGCTCGAGCTACGTCAAGCCAAACGCCTGATCGCCGATCCGCGCGAGCGGGCTCGCCAGCTCCTCGGATTGGCAGAAACAACGGATTCCCCCCTGGAAAAAAGCATCATCGAAGCGCTCTCGGCGAGAACCCTGACGCTCGAGACGCTCGATGCGCTGCGCCCGGCACTGCTCGCCGCCCTCGGTGACCTCGAATCCGTGCTCCTTCGCGAACTCGGCATCGTGAACGAATTCTCCACCTTCATCGAGCAGCACCTGATGTGGGTGCCGACCACGCGTTCTCTTTGGCACTCCCCCTTATCCGAACTCACTGCGGTGGGCTCGGGGATACTCACGCTTGCGGCCGCCCTCATCGATCGCGCATCCTGGCAAACCGTCGTTTTTCACACGACGGCCAAAGCCTGGACCCTGCTCGGCCTCGGGCTCATTTTCCTGCTCGCACGTCCGCGCCTGAACGCCCGGCTCGACCGACTGCTCGGCAAAGACCGGAAAGAATCCCGCAGCGCCGGGATCCTCGACATCTTGTCCATCTTGGGACTCGAAGCCCTTCAGTCCCTTCCCTTTCCGCTCGTCGCCTACGCTATCGGCATGATGATCCTCGATAGTGGTATTCCTGCCGAAAATGCCCATGCATTCGGGCTCGCTTTGACCCAGATCGCTCCTTTCGCCTGGAACGTGCTCTTCTGGCAGCGAATTTTCTCACCCAAGAAAGGCCTTGCCGCCAGCCGTTATCACTGGCCAATGCCCGTGCTGCAACGTCTGAACCATACCCTGAAAGGATTCGCCTGGGGCGTGCTACCGCTGGGATTCCTAGCCCTCTATCTCAACCAAATCCAACTCGATGCCCCCCTGACCGAACTGGGCCGCATTCCTTTCGTTCTATCGATGCTCTTGCTCTCCTGGCTGTTGTGGCGCATCTTCCACATTCGCCGGGGCTTGCTGACCGATACCCTTCTGCCCACCTGGATACGGGTGACCGCCGCCCTCTTTGGGCCAGGTCTGCCGCTGGTGAGCGCGGCGTTGGCTAGCGCCGGTTACTTCTACGCCGCCACGGCCCTGATCGTCCGGTTCATGTCCACCCTCTGGATCTTGCTCGCGTTCGCGCTGCTGCAGCACGCCGCGCGCGATTTCTTTCTCCAACGTTTCGAACGCCGACGGAGCCGCAGCGCCGAGGATGGCGACGAAACGCAGCAGGAACGTATCGATGCATCCGAACGGCAAACCTTGACTTTGCTCAATTTCGCCCTCGTGCTCGGCCTCATCTTCGTCCTGCTCGACCTCTGGTCGTCGCTGCTGCCCGCCACCCGTATCCTGGACGAATGGGTGCTGTGGCGCTACACGGAGGCGCTGGGCAACGAGGCGGTCACGATGCAAGTCACCCTGGCCGACTTGCTCCTCGCCCTGATCGGTTTTGCGGCGATGTGGGTGGCAGCACGCAATCTTCCGGGCCTGCTCGAATTGGCTCTACAACGCACCTCACGGCTGGATGCGGGCAGCAAGTACGCGCTGGTGACACTACTGCGCTACGCCATCTTCACCATCGGACTGATTCTCATCCTGGGGCAGTTGGGGATGCCATGGTCGAAGCTGCAATGGCTCCTCGCCGCCCTGAGCGTGGGCCTGGGTTTCGGCTTGCAGGAAATCGTCGCCAACTTCGTCTCCGGCCTCATCATCCTCTTCGAGCGCCCGGTCCGTGTGGGCGATCTGGTTACCATCGGCAGCGACAGCGGCACCGTGCGACGCCTCACCATCCGCGCCACGGTGATTGAGGATTTCGATCGCCGCGAAGTCCTGGTGCCCAACAAGAAACTGATCACCGAACAGGTCACGAACTGGACGCTCAGCAACTCGCTGTCGCGCATCTTCCTCACGATCGGCGTGGCCTACGGCAGCGACCCCAAGCAGATCGAGACGCTCCTGCTCGAAGCCATCAAGGCCACCCCGGGCATTCTGTCGGACCCCGCCCCCAGCGTGATCTTCGCCCGCTTCGGGGAAAGCTCGCTCGATTTCGAACTCCGGGCGATCGTGGCCAACGTCGATCAGCGGCTTGGCATCATGAGCCGCCTCAACGAGGAAATCGATCGGATCTTCAAGGAGAACGGCGTGGAAATCCCCTTCCCGCAACGCGACTTGCATATTCGGGACATCGCCTGGCCGAGAACGGGACCTTTCCCTGCCGGGCAAAACGCACTTCAGCCTCCGGAGTCTTGAGCCAGGCGCCGGCGCACCGTCTCGTAGAGACACACGCCGGCGGCCACCGACACGTTTAGACTCTTGATGGCGCCGAGCATGGGGATGCGCACGAGTTCGTCGCACAGCTCGCGGGTGAGCCGCCGCAAGCCTTCCCCCTCGGCTCCGAGCACCCAGGCCACGGGCCCGGCGAGGTCGCATTCGTAGAGCGATTTCTGCGCCTCACCCGCCGCGCCCACCACCCAGACGCCCGCCTCCTTGAGCGTGCGCAGCGCCCGCGCCAGATTCGTCACCGTCACATAGGGAACGGTATCGGCCGCGCCGCTCGCGACCTTGACCGCTGCGGCGCTCAAGCCGGCGGCACGGTCCTTGGGCGCGATCACCGCATCCACTCCGGCCGCGTCGGCCACCCGCAGGCAAGCCCCCAGGTTGTGCGGATCCTGCACGCCGTCGAGCACGAGAAAAAGTGCCGGCCGCTTCGGGTCGAGCGCATCGAGCACTTCTTCGAGCGAATGCGTCCGCGCCTGCGCCGCGACGAACGCCACCACCCCTTGGTGCCGCCCTCCGCCCGCGATCGCATCGAGCCGCGCCGTGTCCACCGGCACGGCACGCACCCCGGCCAACTGCGCCCGTTCGAGCAGCGAACGCATGCGCGCATCCTGCCGCTGCCGGTCGACGTAGAGTTCGACGACGTCCTCGGGACGATGGCGCAGCAGCGCCGTGACCGCGTGGAAACCCGGCACGACGCGGCGTTGTCTGGTTTCTTCCTTCATCGCTTGGCCTTGGCGCGGCGCGTGCGCTCGGTCTTGCCCTCGCGCCGGGTCGGCGCCGGGCTGAGGTTCTCCAGGAAGTGAAAATCGATCTTACGCGTGGCCAGATCGACCCGCACCACCTGCACTTTCACCCGGTCGGCGAGGCGGTGACGCACGCCCGTGCGCTCACCCACCAGCGCATGCGCGCGCTCGTCGAAATGAAAATAATCTTCACCCAGATCGGAAATGTGTACCAAACCCTCGACGAAGAGCTCGTCGAGGGTGACGAAGAGGCCGAACGGGACCACCGCCGTGACCACTCCGGTATAGATCTCGCCCACTTTATCTTGCATGAAGTAGCATTTGAGCCAGCCGATGACCTCGCGTGTGGCCTCGTCGGCGCGCCGCTCCGTCATCGAGCAGTGCTCGCCGATCGCCTTCCAGTCGCCGGGCTCATAGCGAGCGCGTTCGAGTACCGCCTTGATGCAGCGGTGCACCAGCAGATCGGGATAGCGGCGAATGGGCGAAGTAAAGTGCGCATAAGCCTCATAAGCGAGCCCGAAGTGACCTCGATTCTCCGGCGTATACACAGCCTGCTTGAGCGAACGCAGCATCACCATCTGCAGCAGGGGCGCATCGGGGCGCTTCTGGATCTTTTCCAGCACCTTGGCGTAGTCCTTGGGCGTCGGCTCGTCGCCGCCGGGCAGTTCAATCCCGAATCCGGCGAGGAAATCACGCAACGCCGCCACTTTCTCCGGCGCCGGGGGCTCGTGCACGCGGTAGAGTGTGGGATGGTCGTGTTCGGCGAGAAAATCGGAGGCGCAGACGTTGGCCGCCAGCATGCATTCTTCGATCAAACGGTGCGCGTCGTTGCGCACGAGCGGCACGATACGCGCGATCTTGCCGTGCTCGTCGAACTCGATGCGCGTCTCCATCGTCTCGAAGTCGATCGCCCCGCGCTGGCGCCGTGCTTTCAAAAGCGCACGGAAGACGGCATCCAGGTGCTGTAGATGCGGCAGGAGCTCGCCGAGCTTGGTACGCACCTCTTCCTTGCCTTCATAGAGCGCAGCGGCGACTTCGGTGTACGTGAGGCGGGCGTGGGAATGCATTACGGCCGGATAGAAACGATAGCGCTGCACCTTGCCCGACGCGCTCACGATCATGTCGCAGGCCATGCACAGTCGATCTTCGCGCGGCACGAGGGAACACAAACCGTTACTCAGTTTCTCCGGCAGCATGGGGATGACCCGGCGCGGAAAATAGACCGAGTTGCCGCGATTGAACGCTTCGCCATCGAGTGCCGAGCCGTGCCCCACGTAGTGCGATACATCGGCGATCGCCACGATTAGCCGGAACCCCTTACCCTGCGGTTCGCAATAGACCGCGTCGTCGAAATCCTTGGCATCCTCACCGTCGATGGTCACGAGCGGCAATTCACGCAAGTCCACCCGCCCGGCGATGTCCTTGCGGCGCACTGCGTCGGGCAAGCGGCGCGCCTCCTCGCGCACCTCGCACGGCCATTCGAACGGCAAGTCGAACTTGCGCAGCGCAATCTCGATCTCCATGCCGGGATCGTCGTAGTCGCCCAATATCTCGACGATGCGCCCGATCGGCTGGGCGTACTTCGTGGGCTGTTCGACGAGCTCGACCACCACCACCTGACCCGGTTTGACCTTTTTGCCGCCCGGAGCGACGAGGATGTCCTGGGCGATGCGCTTGTCTTCGGGCACCACCAAGGTGACCCCATGCTCGACGAGCACGCGCCCGACCACTTTCTGGTTGGCCCGCTCGAGCACCTCGACGATCTTGCCTTCCGGCCGGCCGCGGCGGTCGGTACCGGCGATGCGCACGATCACCCGGTCGCCGTGTAGCACCTGGCGCATCTCCTTGGGGCCGAGGAAGATGTCATCGCCGCCGTCGTCGCGGATCACGAAGCCGAAACCGTCGGGATGCCCCTGCACCCGGCCGCGGATGAGATCGGCCTTCTCCGGCAGGAGATAGGCGCCGCGGCGGTTGCGCAGGATCTGTCCGTCGCGCTCCATCGCCTTCAGGCGCCTCTCGAAGAGCTCATACTCGTGAGGGGCGATATCGAGCGCCTCCACGAGCTCGCTCCAACGCATGGGGCGACCTGCCTCGGTAAGCACCTGAAGAATGTATTCCCGGCTGGGCAAAGGATGCCCATATTTGGCCGCCTCACGGGCGAAATAGGGATCACGCCGACGACGCTCGCTCACCTCGGGCGCGGGCACGGCCGTCGACTCGATGATCGCAGAAGAGGGTGACGCCGGCTCCACAGCCGTTGGCGCAGACAGCAAAGCGGCGGGTGATCGCCGCCGACGGGAAGAAGAAGGTGAATCAGCGGGAAGTTGCTGTGGTTTGTTCTTTGACGTTTTGCTCATTGAGAATCGGAAGTCCTTGCATGCGTACGCGGCAGGCGCTCACGCCGACATGGCGTTGACAACACGCGCCGCACGCTTATAATAACGCATCTCGTCGCCCAGATGGCGGAATTGGTAGACGCGCTGGTTTCAGGTACCAGTGCCGCAAGGCGTGGAGGTTCGAGTCCTCTTCTGGGCACCACTGCATTTTTTCTCGGCTGCAGCTGGACGAAACACGGACGCAAGGAAATTTCGCCTTGATCCCCGTCCATGACGATCATTTGAAACCGGTTGTCATCCGTACGTACGTACCACCCCAAGATACCCTCGATTCACTCGCTTCCTCCTCTTCCGACAGAGCTCCATTGCCCATCCTGGGCGCCTCTTTATATCAATCAATCGCCAGGACAACGTATCGCCGTGCAGCGGTGACCGGGGCCTCCCGCATCATCCGGATCACGTGCGAGTGAGCCGTCATTCTTCCGGATGCAATACCGCATGCAGAAATTCGCGCGTCCGCTGTTCCTTGGGCGAGCTGAAAATCTCCTCGGGAGGTCCCTGTTCAAGAATGCGTCCCTGATCGAAAAAACAAACGCGATCGGAAATGCGGCGCGCAAAATCCATCTCGTGCGTCACCAGCAGCATCGTAAGCTCATGCTCCTCGGCCAAGCTACGAATGACTCGTAACACCTCACCCACCAATTCCGGATCAAGTGCCGAGGTTGGCTCATCGAACAACATGATCTTGGGGCGCATGGCCAAGGCACGCGCGATTGCCACGCGCTGCTGCTGTCCGCCCGAGAGCTGCGAGGGAAAAGCCTCGGCCTTGTCGCTCAGGCCCACAAGTTCGAGCAATTCCTCGGCGCGCTGGCGCGCCTCCCGTGGCGACAGACCAAGCACGTAACGGGGTGCTTCGGTGAGGTTGCGCAGCACCGTCATGTGCGGGAACAGATTGAAATGCTGGAAAACCATCCCCATCTTCTGACGCATCTTTCGCAGATGGGCCTCGCTGGCCGGCTCGAGCCCTTTCGCTCCCTGCTCGTGCCACAATGGCTCTCCATCGACATAGACCACCCCTTCGTTGATCCGCTCCAGCGTCATGAGCACACGCAGCACGGTCGACTTGCCCGAGCCGGAAGGGCCGATGATGGTCACTTTCTCGCCGGGATCGACTGTGAAATCGAGGTGATCGAGCACGGTGAGCTCGCCAAAGCGTTTGACGACCCCTTCGAAGCGGATGATAGGCTCGTTCATTTCAACGGAATCCCTCTTTTTGGCAGACGGGTATCGAGCACACGCACCCCCCAAGCAGCAACGAGCGTCAAGAGGAGATAGAGCGCCCCCACCATGGTGAGCGGAATGAGGTAATTGAAGGTGCGATCACCGATGATCTTGGCGACGTTGAGCATTTCGAGCACGGTGACCACGGACAGCACCGGCACGTCTTTCATGATCGAGACGAGATAATTCCCCATTGCCGGCACGATACGCACGACCGCTTGCGGCAGAATCACATGGATGAAGGTGAGCCTTTCGGAAAGGTTGAGTGCCCGGGCCGCCTCTTTCTGCCCTCGCGGCACGGCCTGAATACCCGCTCGATACACTTCCGCCGTATAGGCGCTATATTGCACTCCCAAGGCCAGCGCCCCCGTGAGAAACGCGGGCAACACGATGCCATAATCAGGCAAAACGTAGTAAAGAAAGAAGAGCTGGATGAGCAGCGGCGTATCACGCAAGAATTCGGTGATGAACGCAGCCGGCCAAGCAATGATTTTCAGAGGCACCCCTTTGAGGGACGCCAACAGCAAGCCCAGCCCCAAAGCCACGAAAAATCCCAGCAACGAGGCTTGGATCGTCACGACCATTCCGCGCAGCAAAATTGGCAGGATGGACCAGGCAAACGCCCAAGAAGTGCTCGTATCCCATTCTATTCCGAAGAGCATGGCGCTCATCTCCTCCGATGCCGCCAGCGACCAACGTGGCGCTCGAGCAATCCCATCAACGCAGCCAGCACCAAGGCCATCCCAAAGTACATGAAAAGCACCATGGTATAGATGGTGGTGCTGTCCTGGGTAAGATTACGCAACTGTTCGGCACGAAAAGCCAAATCTCCCAGACTGATGAGTGACACGAGCGCTGTATCCTTGAGATTCTGCACCGCCAAATTACCGAAAGGCGGCATCATCTCCGGTAACGCCTGCGGCAGGGCGATACGCCACAAGGTCTGAGTGCGCGTAAAGTTGAGCGCTTTTGCCGCCTCGTACTGCGTACGTGGCACCGCTTGCACCGCTCCCCGGACGACCTCCGCTCCATAGGCCCCAATGTTCAGCCCCAGGGCCAGCACCCCGACGGTGACCGGATGGAAACGAAGATCGAGGCCAATGAGCTCACCGAGTAGCGGCAGGGCAAAATACAGCCAGAAGAGCTGTACCAGCAGCGACGTACCGCGGAAGACTTCGATATAAGTGACGCTCAGAGCCTTGATCAACGGATTGTGCGACAGCTTTCCCATACCGGCGCCAAAAGCCAGCAAGGTACCCAGGATAGTGGAATACACGGTGAGCTCAATCGTCACCCAGCATCCCTGAAGCAGAGGGTCGATGTAGCGCGTCCATTCCACGTCGATTCTCCCCGAATCAGTGCGCCAGTGCGCCCCAAGATCTCATGGTCCGTACCGATCGCTTCGCTCGCCAGCCTGCTCAGCCGCCAGGATTGCGCCCGGCTCGAGGAGCACGCTCGCTTCCACGCCTCCTCGGAAAGCGATCAGGGCGCGGCGCACAGCTCCTCGGCCGTGTGATCGAACGAATGATCAAGATCATTCTCGCCGAACCCATAGCCGAGCAGGATCTCACGCCACGCTTCCGTCTGCTTGAACTGCGCCAGTTGCTCATTGATGGCGTCTCGCAGTTCCTCGTTACCCTTGGCGAACACGAACCCACCCCAGCTACGCACCGGCTTTCCGTCGATGACCGGATCCTTGAACGCTTTCACGCGCTCCACGGCCTTGCTCTTGTCGGCCAAATTGGCCACGGTCAAGCTGGTAGCAGCGTAGGCGTCGGCACGCCCGGTAACCACCGTGGAAATGGCATCCGCATTGCTGGCGATGGTGACGATACGATTCTCGGGCAGACCGAGCTTTTGGAACATCTCGAGCTGATCTGCTCCGGCCATGATGGCCACCTTGACTCTCGCCTGGCCACGATGTCTTCATAGGAGTACAATTTTTTCGGATTGCCTTTCTTTACCAACAACCCTTCTCCATAAGAACTATTCGGGTTGGAGAAGAGCACCTCCTGACAGCGTTGCGGCAGGATCGCCATCTCAGCGGCGACCATATCGAAGCGACCTGCTTTGAGCCCGGGAATGAGCGAACTGAACGCCGTACCCACCCACTCGATCTGCTCGATCCCCAGTTGTTCCACCAACACTTTGGCCACGTCGGGACCGGCCCCTTTGGCCTGGCCATCGATGTCGATGTATCCATAAGGAATTTCATTGGCCACGGCGATGCGGATTACCCCACGCGCCTTGATCTCTTCGAGCGAAGCCGCGTGGGCATCGTACATGAACAATGACAACAGGGAAAAACAGAAGACGAGCAGAACGCGAAAAATGCCTTTTGAATTCAATTCCATCATCAACCCACCCGACTTCAAAGGGAATGTTTTATCATTGTAATTCATATCCCATTGAAAATCAATGGACAAAATACATTTTTATGTCAGATCAATATTTGATATATATTGAACATGATATTTTCAATGGAGATTCATCGGATGACAAAAAAACCACTTCGAGGTCAAAGGGAAGGCGAGGTACATGGAAGGCATAATGGCAGACGTGACAGGGAAATGGGCGAGCACCCCCTGCACATCGGCGCCGTGCGTGCGCGCATTCGCTTATTCGGCGAGGTTGCCCCATGGATGGGTGAGGACCATAGCCGGCCCCCAGCCTTCATCAAACCGCGTAGCAGGACGATCGAAGCGTTGAACAATACCCGGCTAGCCCTGCCTCACCGACTCGGCCTTGAGCGCCGCCTTTGCCACCCTATCAGGGCGAGCATCACGGCCCACGCCGGCAAGTAGAGCCATTCCTTGGCCGGACGATCAGGATTGGGCAATTCCACGTGGGAAATGGACAAGCCCGGCTCCAAACCGAATTTCGCTGCCACGGAGCCGAACGTCACGCCGACGATCTGCCATTGATCCCCCAGAGACATCACCCGAATGCCGACCGAGCGCAAGCGCTCGTGGGCATTCTCGCTTGGCGCTCCCAAGGGAAGGATCACCCCTCGGCGCACTTCGACTCCTTCCAGATTCACTCCCTCCACGAACAGTCGCAGCGAGGCGCCTTCGGGAAGAGAGGTCACCACCCGTTCGAGCTCGACGGCGGGCACTTCGGTATAGGGCGGCACGAGGCGATCCATCCAGAACCCTGGGCGCAACAGGGTAAAAGCCACCAACAAGAGCAAACCCGCTTCCCACCATCGATTGCGCGCAAAAAACCACCCTTGCATGGCCGCGACGAATGCCATCATCGCCGTCACCCCTGCGGCCACCGTCAGCACCAACGCGGTCCAACTCTCCACGCCAATCAAAAGGAGCTGGGTGTTGAAGAGAAACATGAACGGCAAAATGGCCGTGCGGATGGAATAGACGAACGCCTGCACCCCGACGGCGATCGGATCGGTGCGAGCGATCCCAGCCGCGGCGTAAGAAGCCAGACCCACGGGCGGAGTCACGTCGGCCATCAATCCGAAATAGAAGACGAACATATGTACGGCGATGAGCGGCACCACGAGGCCATTCTGCCCCCCCACCTCCACCACCACCGGCGCCATGAGCGTCGAGACCACGATGTAATTGGCCGTGGTGGGCAGGCCCATGCCCAAAATCATACAGATGAGAGCCACCAACAACAGCAGCAGCAACAAATTGCCGCCGGCGAGCATCTCGATCACCTCGGTGAGCACCAGACCAATGCCGGTGAGGGTGACCGTCCCCACGATGATCCCGGCCGATGCCGTAGCGATGGCGATCGGCACCATGTTGCGCGCCCCGCCCACCATGGCCGCCCACAAATCGCGCACCCCTTCGGCGAGGGACGCACCATAGCCTCCTTCCGCACGGAAGAAGGCATAGAGCGGACGCTGTGTCAGAAGGATGAAGATGAGGTAAGTGAGCGCCCAGAAAGCGGCCAACCCCGGAGAAAGGCGCTCCACCATGAGATTCCAGATCAGCACCGCCACCGGCAAGAGGTAATGCAGGCCGGCCGGAATCGTCTTTCGCGCTTCGGGCAACTCGGTGATTTCCGCCTTGGGATCGTCGAACGGAAGCGGCGGCATACGCGCAGCCAGACGAACCAGCGCGAGATAGAGGAAAAACATCAATACCGAGATGAGGAAAAACGAGCCCTGGGGCCACAGCGCCTTGATCCACCCCAGCCCCCACACGACCACACCCGCCAAGACCACGATTCCAGCGAACGCCATGACGGCACGCAGCAGCCGTTGCTGCCAAGGCGTCAAGGTGCGCGCCGGCAATCCCTCGATACCATGGCGAACGGCCTCCAGATGCACCAGATAAAACAAACCGAGGTAGGACAATACCGCCGGCAAGAAAGCGTGCTTGAGCACTTCGATGTACGGTATGCCCACATACTCGGTCATCAGAAAGGCCGCCGCACCCATCACGGGGGGCATGATCTGCCCATCCACCGAGGCAGCCACCTCCACGGCCGCAGCCTTCTTGGGCGGGTAGCCTACGCGTTTCATCAATGGGATGGTAAAGGTTCCGGTGGTGACGACGTTGGCGATGGACGAACCGGAAATGATGCCGGTGGAAGCCGAAGCCACCACCGCCGCCTTGGCCGGCCCCCCGCGGAAACGGCCAAGCAACGAAATGGCCGAAGCGATGAAATATCCTCCAGCCCCCGCCGTCTCCAGCATGGCGCCGAAGAGAACGAACAGAAAAATGAAACTAGTCGACACCCCCAAGGCCACACCGAACACCCCTTCGGTGGTGAGCCAGAAGTGACTCATGCCCTTGGCGAGCGAAGCCCCCCGATGCGCGATTGCATCGGGCATATAGGGACCGAGGAAGACATAGCCGAGGAAAACGAGCGCAAGCAGCGTCAAGGGCCAACCCAGTGAGCGACGTGCCGCTTCGAGCAGCAAGGCCAGCCCGACCACGGCAGCCGTCATGTCCATCGGCGAGGGCAAACCCGGGCGGGTAGATAATTCACGATAAAAGAACGCGATGTAGCCGGCACAGGCCATACCGGCCAGCGCCAATCCCCAGTCGAAGAGTGGAACGTGATCGCGGGGTGATCGCTTCAAGGCCGGATAGGCCAGAAAAGCCAGCGCGATGGCAAAGGCGAGATGGATGGACCGGGCCTCGGTGTCATTGAAGATGCCGACGTCGAGTAAAAACGGCAAAGGGGAGGCGTACCACAACTGAAACAGCGACCAGGCGAGCGCCAGCAGCGTGAGCACCCCCCCCTGCCAACCCGCCGGCTGCCGCCGCCCCGTATCGGCCTCGGCGACGAGCTCGCGCAGCGCCTCGTCGGGCAGACCCGGCTCATCCAGAGGCTGCCGTCGCCCCTCTTTCATCCCCGATCGCCTCGTCGATGCCCCGGGATCAGAGCCAGCCTTTTTCGCGGTAGTACTTCAACGCACCAGGATGAAGCGGCGCCGACAGGCCGTCCTTGACCATGTGCCCCGGCTCCAGATGACCGAAAGCCGGATGGAGTTTCTTGAACTCCTCGAAGTTCTCGAATACCGTCTTCACCAGCGTATAAACCACTTCATCAGGCACTTTGGCCGAAGTCACGAGCGTGGCAAGCACGCCGTACGTGGGCACTGGCTCAGGGTGATTGGGATACAGACCAGCGGGAATTTCGACCTTCGCATAATAGGGCGCCTCGGCCACGAGCTTGTCGACCGCCGGGCCCGTGACATTCGCGAGTTTGGCATTACACGTGGCGAGGGGATCCTGGATGTTGGCGCTCGGATGCCCAACGACGAAGAAGAAGGCATCGATCTTGTTGTCACACAACGCCGGACCATGCTCATCGGGTTTGAGCTCCGAGACGAGGGAAAAATCGGAATACTTCCATCCCAATGCCTGGAGCAACACGTCGACCGTAGCGCGCTGTCCCGACCCCGGGTTACCGATATTGACGCGTTTACCCTTGATGGCTTCCAACCCTTTCTTTGCATCGATTTCGGGACGAACCACCAGCGTGAGCGGCTCGGGGTGCAGAGAGAACACTGCCCTCAGGTCCTGGAAAGGTCCGGCGTCCTTGAACGAGCTACTGCCATGATAAGCGTGATACTGCCAATCGGACTGTACTACCCCGAAATCGAGCTCACCCGTCCGGATGGTGTTGACGTTATAGACCGATCCCCCCGTGCTTTCGACCGAGCAACGGTATCCATGCTGAGCCCGGTCCTTGTTCATCAAGCGGCAAATAGCCCCGCCGGCGGCATAGTACACCCCCGTGACCCCACCGGTACCGATGGTGACGAATTTTTGCTGCGCCACGACCGGAGGCGCACTCAAGCTTGCCAACCCCAGCGCCAGGATGGCGCCCATCGTTTTGATACCTTTCATGGCGTACTCCTCCTGTGATGAATTTGCGTTTTTTCGAGTCTAGTGCGTAGAAGCGCATGGCGCCAGTTCGGGAAAACCCGCACCGGAGCGTATTTCGACTGCCTATCCCCCTACTCTTCTCCTTCGAGCGGCAGTACGTTCGGGTTGAGCAAGAAGCGAGCATCTGCGATCGCATAGCCTTGCTCATGCACGATCACGGGGTTGAGGTCGAGCTCCGAGATTTCGGGGTACGCCCGCACGAAATCGGCCACCTGGAGCAGCAAATCGACCACGCGCGCCTCATCGACACGCGGCAGTCCACGGACGCCGTGCAGCAATTTGTTCCCACGTAGCTGCCGCAGCATGGATTCGGCGTCGTCACGCGTCATGGGAACGGCACGGAAAGCTACGTCATTGAGCACCTCGACGAAGATCCCGCCCAAGCCGAACATCATCACCGGGCCAAAGACGGGATCGCGCACCATCCCGATGATCACCTCCACCCCTTTGGGCGCCATGGGCATGGCGAGAACCCCATGGAGGTCCGCCTTGGGCGCGTACGCCCGGCACGACGCGAGGATGCTCTCGTACGATTCGACGATGGCCTCCCGCCCCCGCACGTCCAGCCGAACGCCACCGGCATCGCTTTTGTGCAGGATGTCGCGAGAGACGATCTTGAGGGCGAGCGGGCGGTCCCCGAAACGTTCGAGTACCTGCTCGACGTGCTCGGGCGCGCGCATGAGCACCGACTCTCCGGCGGCGATGCCATGCGCGGCCAGAGCCACTTTGGCTTCGTGCTCATAAGGATTGCGCCCCTCCTGGGCCGCGCGCAAGAAGACTTCTCTCACACAGGGCTGGGGTGACACGTGTCGCGCATCCGGTTCGGAGCAACGGCGCAAATGATGGCCACGCTCGGCCAGGGCCTGCAACACCCGAACGGAATGCTCGATCGAGGCATATACCGGCAACCCCGCCTCGCGTAGGCGCCGCACCGCCGGGGGTTTGATGGGCGCATAGAGGCTATGCACCACCAAGGGTTTGTCGTGTTTCTTCCGCCATTCAGCGAAGGTTTCGGCACAGCGCATCTCATTACCCATGAGCTGCTCGCCGAATCTAATGGCATAACCTCCGAACATGCCGACCAGCAGGAGTGCATCGACGTTGTCATCCTGGGCGAGGATGGAGAGACACTCCGCAAGAATGGCAGGATTGTCGTCGGAGGCACCCGCCACGTCGATCGGATTGCGCAGGGAGGCCTGGGGGGGAAGAATGGACGCAAGCCGCCTTACCGTCCCTTCTTCGAGCGGGGCCAGCGACAGACCGGCTTCGACCAGACGGTCGACGGCGATCGTAGCCTGCCCCCCACCGTCGGAGAGCACCGCCACGCGCGACCCAGGCGCTGCATTCCAGGCCGCCAACCCCTCGGCCACCGGCAGCATCTCGTCCGATTGCTGCACCAGGCACACGCCGGCTTGACGCAATAGATCCACCGTCATCGAATAGCTTCCCGCCAGCGCCCCGGTATGCGAGCGCGCCGCTACCTTGCCGGCTTCGGTTGCGCCAGACTTATAGACCACGACCGGTTTGTGGCGCGACACGGCGCGCGCGATCTCGAGAAAGCGCTGCCCTGAGCGGAACCCCTCGACGTACATCGTCACGACCCGCGTGTGGGATTCTCGACCCAGAAAACGCAAGTAATCGTTGAAACCCAGATCGGTCTGGTTTCCTGGGCCGACGTAGATGGAAAATCCCAATTCCCCGTGGTATTGGGCCTCGAGCACGAGCGAGAGCAACATGTTGCCCGACTGCGAAATGAAAGCGACATGTCCTGGACGCACCCCCCGCAAACCCAGCAAGTCGAGTCCGATGGTCAGGTTAAACATGCCGGAGGTATTGGGACCGATCACGCGCACACCATGCTTCTGCGCTGCCGTCAGCAAAGCCTCTTCGAGACGCTCACCATCCGGACCGCTTTCACGAAAGCCTCCGGCGATGACCACCACCCCTTTGATGCCCTTGCGGCCACATTCTTCCACCAAGCCGGGAACGGTGGCGGCCGGGGTGCAAATCACCGCCAGATCGACCTCACCGGGAAGTTCTTCGACATTGCGGTAACAGCGCCGTCCGAGGATCATCTCCTCGCGCGGATGAATGGGATAGATGGCGCCACGATAGCCTGCCTCGATCAACCCCTGCACGGCTTTGTAGCCCCGTTTCCCTGCGACGGCGGACGCCCCTACCACGGCCACTGCCCGAGGGAAGAACAGAGGCTCGAGCGGGTCGGAAGAAGCGTCGCTGCACACGACGGACGGCATCTCAGGCTGATTCATCGGCTCATCTCCCGCGGAACCTGGGTGGGCGCTTCTCGGCAAATGCCACCACGCCTTCACGCCAATCTTCGGTGGTCGCCACGAACGTCATTCCTTCCAACTCGGCGGCAAGGGCTGCTTCCAGCGAATTTCCCGCGGCGAGCAGCAGGGTGCGCTTGGCGAGTTCCATGGAAATGGGCGCCTTCTCGGCCAGGGCGCGTGCATAGAGCCGGGCGGATTCGAGAAAACCCTCGTCGTCGAACGCACGGTTGGCCAACCCGATGCGTTCGGCTTGCTCACCATCGAGGCGTTCGCCAAAAAACAGCAATTCACGCGCTCGCGCCAATCCGACCAGCCGCGGCAACAACCACGTGACCCCTCCGCCGAGGAAGTTGCCGATCGACAACTCCGGAAAACCCAGTTTGGCACTTTTGCTCATCAGCAGGAAATCGGCTGCCAGTGCCATTTCGGCTCCTGCTCCGAGCGCATAGCCATGCACTGCCGCCACCACCGGTTTCGACAGGTGCAGGATACGCCGGCATACCTCCTGTTCTCCCTCGAGGTAACGGCGACGCTGGTAAGGTGTTCGCTGACCACTGCCGTGCGCTTTGAGGTCGGCTCCCACGCAGAAAGCCCGGCCCTCGCCACGTAGCAGCACCACCCTGACCGTTTCGTCCTCTTCGGCCCGGAGCAATGCTTTGTGCATGGCAGCATAGACGGCTTCATTGACTGCGTTGAGCCGATGCGGGCGATTGAACGCGATTTCAGCCAAACCCTCATGCACCGCATACCGCAGCGGCTCTCCTTCTTCATCGCTCATGGACGGCGCCTCACTCGCCTCTACCATCGCTATCTCCCTCGACGATTCAAACGGTTTTCCTGTGCGGCACCACGAATGAGCGACTGCACGGCTGCATCGCGGCTCGCTCCGGCGCATGGATGCCCGCACATCGAGGGGGGGGCATGTCGCCTCCTAGGCGCNCGTGCGCCTTGCGCTTCATCCCGCTCGCTCATTTCTTCAGCGTCCCCCTGACCTGCAATCGCTCGCGGAAGTTTTTCGCACGCCCATAGGACGGAACACGCCGTGATCCCGCCTCCCTCGGCGAGGTTCATGATAGAGCCAAAGACACGTCTTTCGCAAGCTCGGGCTCATTTTGCACTAAAATTCCTTTATGCCTGAAAACGACAAGCCCTCGTCCACATCGACCCGTCGTTCGCAGCGACTGCAACGGCTGACGGTCTCTTTGAGGCGCTGGGAAGAAGAGCTCCCCATGGTGTTTGCCGCCTGCCTGGTGGGGCTGCTCTCCGTGGGTTTTGCCAAAGCGGCGGAATGGGCCATCGAATTCCATGCCGCCTTGCTCAATGGCCGTCCCTGGATAGGGCTTCTCCTCTCTCCTCTGGGTTTCGCCGCCATCGCCTGGATCACCCTGCGATTCTTTCCCTCGGCCACCGGCAGCGGCATTCCGCAAGCGATCGCCGCCAGCCTGAGCACCGACGGCAGGCTGAGGCGCTCGCTCCTGTCGATTCCGATCGCCCTGGGTAAAATTCTCCTGACCACCCTGGGCCTACTCTGCGGCGCCTCGATCGGGCGCGAAGGGCCAACAGTACAAGTCGCCTCGTCGGTGATGTACGCCCTTGCTGGCAAACGCAAGCGACGGCGGCTCGCTTCCAGCCATGCGCTGATCGTCGCCGGCGGGGGCGCCGGCGTGGCCGCCGCCTTCAACACCCCACTGGGGGGCATTCTCTTCGCCATCGAAGAGATGTCCCATCGCCGCGCTTTCCAGGCAAACGGAACCTTATTGACGGCCGTCATCTTCTCCGGAATCGTCTCGCTGCTACTGCTCGGCAACTATACCTATTTCGGACGTACCGATTTGGCCATGGGCATGGCCGATGGCTGGAAAGTGGTGCTCGCGATGGGCATCGCCTGTGGCCTCATGGGCAGCCTCTATGCGCGCGCGCTGATCGCTTTGTCGCACCACGGCCTGCCTGGACGCGCCGGCCAATGGGCCAAACGACACCCGATCTACCTGGCTGCAGCCTGCGGCCTAGGTACCGCCGTATTGGGTTGGGTCACCGGCGGAGACATTTACGGCACCGGTTACCAGCAAGTCAAGTCGGCCCTGGAAGGCGAAGGCATGCTTCCATGGTACTTTTTCCTCGCCAAGATGGCCGCCATCACCCTGGCATTCGTCAGCCGCATACCGGGCGGCGTATTCGCACCAGCGCTGGCCGTTGGCGCCGGCCTAGGCTCGCTCGTCGCCATGGGCTTCCCAGGATTGGCACCCAACGTCTTCCTCGTGCTCGGCATGGTGGGCTTTCTGTCCGCCCTGACGCAAACCCCCATCACGGCCTTCGTGATCGTGATGGAAATGACGGCAAACCATGAAGTGCTGTTACCTCTCATGGCGACGTCTCTGATCGCCTTCGCCCTCTCCCGCACCCTCATCCGCACTCCCCTCTATCACGCCTTGGCACGTGACACCCTACGCTCGGCAAGCGAGCGCCTCAAGCAGCAAAAGCTCGTCCACCAAGACACACTCGGCAACTGAAGGGCGCATCGTTTTCATCGTACGGGCACAGCGGCCCGAGGCAAGAATCGCCCGAAACCGAAGAAGATACCCATATCGATTGCAAAGAATGCGCCGTCGAAGGATGGGAGCCCCACCAAAACCCTCACAAAAAAATGGTTGACCTCTCCCTCGTCGCGTGATAGGGTAAAAATACAAAAAACACAATAGAATTTATTCGTCACTCTACTCCTTGAATTTCATGGACATTTCCATGAAATACATTATCATATAATTACATTATCATTATTATGAATGATTTATATTTTTTAGCCCAAAACCCGTCCCTCAATACGATCACATTCCGTGAGCCCCGGCCGGAAGACGGGCCGCGCGTCACGCGCCTCATTGCCCGGTGCCCACCGCTCGACCCCAACTCGGCCTATTGCAACCTGCTCCAGTGTACGCACTTCGCCGATACCTGCATCCTGGCCGAGCGTCCGAACGAGGACGATTTGCTGGGCTGGATCTCCGGGTATCGTATCCCGAATACGCCAGACAAGCTCTTCATCTGGCAAGTGGCGGTGACTGAAACGGCCCGGGGTCAGGGGCTCGCCAGCAGCCTGCTCGAACGCTTGCTCGCCCGGCCCGGGCTCGACGACGTGCGCTTTATCGTCACCACCATCACTCCCGACAATGATGCTTCCTGGGCATTCTTTCGCGGATTCGCCGCCCGCCATGGCCATTCGATCGTCGAGCGGCCGCTATTCGAGAAAGAACGCCATTTCGCCGGCCGACACGAGACCGAATGGGAACTGACGATTGGTCCCCTGTCTGCCGTCCATTCCACTCCTTCCGGAGGAAATACGCCATGAGCAGACCCGAACCTTCCCATACACTACCCGATCGTTCGATTTACCTGCGCCGCGAATCCAAGGTGCGAAGTTACTGCCGCACCATGCCCCGACAGTTCGTCAAAGCCAGGGGACCTTGGATGTACGACGATCAGGGAGGGCGCTATCTCGACTTCTTGAGTGGATGCTCGACGCTCAACTACGGTCACAACCATCCCGTACTCAAACAAGCGCTCATCGAGCACATCCAAAACGATGGCATCGCCCATGGTCTCGATCTGCACACCCAGGCCAAGGCAGAATTCCTGCACACGTTCGATGAACTCATCCTCGAGCCTCGCGGACTCGATTATGTGGCAATGTTCCCCGGCCCCACGGGCACCAATGCCGTGGAAGCCGCCCTGAAGCTCGCCCGCAAGGTGACCGGGCGCAACCTCGTGATCGCTTTCACCAACGGATTCCACGGCATGACTTTGGGCTCGCTTGCCTGTACCGGCAACGCGGCCAAACGTCAGGGCGCCGGAGTGCCGCTCGACAACGTCGTGCATGAGCCTTACGACGGCTATCATGGCCAAGGCATCGATACGGCCGAGCTACTCGAACGTCGCCTCACCGACGGCTCGAGCGGTCTCGACGCCCCGGCCGCGATCCTCGTGGAAACGGTGCAAGGCGAGGGCGGGCTCAATGTCGCCTCGGCCGCATGGTTGCGCAAGATCGCCGCCCTGGCCAAGCGTCATGGGGCCCTGCTCATCATCGACGACATCCAGGCCGGATGCGGTCGCACCGGTGGCTTCTTCAGCTTCGAAGAAGCTGGAATCGAACCCGACATCGTTACCCTGGCCAAGTCGCTCTCGGGTCTGGGATTGCCCTTTGCGCTCACGCTCTTCCGACGCGAGCTCGACATCTGGAATCCGGGCGAGCACAACGGAACCTTCCGGGGTAACAACCATGCCTTCGTCACGGCCACCGCCGCCTTGCGCCATTTCTGGAGTGATGGCGAGTTCGCCGGGGAAGTATCGCGGCGCGGCGAATATCTGGCCGAGCGACTCGAACGCATGGCCGAAGCACACGGACTCGAAACCCGCGGCCGCGGCATGATGCGCGGCATCGTCCTGCCCAATGGTGAACTTGCAGCCAAGGTCACCGCTGCCTGCTTCGACCGGGGGCTCATCATCGAGACGAGCGGAGCCGACGATGAAGTCGTCAAAGTGCTCGCCCCGCTGAACATCGACGACGAGATATTCGCCAAAGGCTTGGACATCGTCGAAGAATGCGTAGCCAATGTCATGAGTGAGTACGTCGAAGCATCGCTGGAGGTAACCAAATGATCGTGCGTTCGGTCGACGAGCTGCGTGATGGTGAGCGTCACGTCAAATCCAAAGGCTGGGACAGCATCCGTTTGCTGCTGAAGAAAGACGGCATGGGGTTTTCCTATCACGTCACTCGCCTCTACTCGGGAGAGACGCTGGAATTCCACTACCGCAACCACCTCGAAGCCGTCTTGGTGATCGAAGGCACCGGCACCATCGAAGATCTGGGTACGGGTCAAATCCACGTGCTTCGCCCAGGGGTCATGTACGCCCTCAATGAGCACGATCGGCACATCATACGCCCGACCACGGACATCGTCTGTGTGTGCGCCTTCAATCCTCCGGTCACCGGCGCGGAAGTACATGACGAGACCGGCGCCTACCCGACCGAGCACGAATACGCTCGATCCCAATAGCGCGCCGCTGCATCGCCCCCTCCCTCGTCGGCACCCCTCGCTTCGTCGAGGAGGGGTGCCATCGTTGCTTTTGCTTTGCACATCATCCAGAAAGGAGGCTGTATGGAAGATCTCTATCCCTCTCGTCGCAGCCATGAGGCCATGATGAGCCCCATAAAGGACCCCGTGCTCTATCGCCCTTGGACGCCGGAAGCCCCTCTCACGGCCGGCCAAGCCTCCCGTTTCGAGCGCGAAGGGTTCCTCGTCCTCGACGGACTTTTCACCGACGAAGAAGTGCGCCTTTTGCAAGAAGAAGCCGCGCGGCTCCGCACCCAGGCGCAAGTCCTCGACCCCGAGACGCTCATCACCGAACCCAACAGCAGCGAGGTGCGTTCCATCTTCGCCATCCATCAACAGGCCCCAGTGATGCAGCGCCTGGCAAGTGACCGGCGGCTGGTCGGAATTGCCGAGTTTCTACTCGACGATCGGGTCTATATCCACCAATCACGCCTCAATTACAAGCCGGGATTTCGAGGCAAAGAATTCTATTGGCATAGCGATTTCGAGACCTGGCACGTGGAAGATGGCATGCCGCGAATGCGCGCCGTCTCGATTTCGGTCCTACTCACGGAAAACGACGCGATCAACGGGGCGCTAATGCTCATCCCGGGGTCACACACCACCTACATCTCCTGCGTAGGCGAGACGCCCGCGGAGCACTACCTCCACTCCCTGAAAAAGCAAGAATACGGCGTGCCAGACGATGTGAGCCTAGCGACCCTCGTCGACCAGCAGGGAATCGTCGTTGCCGAGGGAAAACCTGGGACGGTGTTGGTATTTCACTGCAACGTCATGCACGGCTCGAACGGCAACATCACACCACAGCCGCGCTCCAACGCCTTTTTCGTATACAACGCCCTCTCAAACCGATTACAGGCTCCTTTCGGTCCGGAAAAACCTCGCCCCTGGTTTCTCGGAACCCGCGAGCCCCAACCGATCACGCCCCAAACCGGCCTGTTGACCGAGGCCGTGAAACGCTAGCGCTCTGGACGGAAAATCGCCTCGATCGGGGCAACCACGGGGAACCCGGATCACAGCGGAAAGGTGCAACGACCTGCTCGAACGACGCCGTTGATCCCATTGCGAACCGAAGCCATTGGTTTTTTTCCTTGGCCGATCTATAGTGATTGGGCTCACACAACAACCACGGAAAGGATCGATCGATGACCGAGAAGCGCGATCTCTTCACCTCCATCGCTCTGGGCCCTTACACCCTGCCCAACCGGATCGCCATGGCGCCGATGACGCGTAATCGGGCCAGTGCCCACGGCGTTCCCACAGACATGATGGTACGCTATTACGCTCAGCGCGCCAGCGCCGGTCTCATCATCAGTGAGGGCGTGGTGATCTCCCCAGAAGGATTCGCTTACCCCAACACTCCCGGCATCTTCACGCCGGCTCAAATCCAAGGTTGGAAAGCCGTCACCGAAGCGGTGCATGCCCGTGGTGGACGCATCTTTGCCCAATTGTGGCACTGCGGCCGAGTGGCACATCCCGAGGTCAATGGGGGATTGGAACCGATCGGCCCTTCCGCGATCGCTGCCCGCGGCGAGACCTATACGCCGAGCGGCAACAAACCCTTCGTCACCCCGCGCGCCATGAGCCTGCAAGACATCGCGGAAACCATCGAACATTACGCTCAGGCCGCGCGCAATGCCAAGGCGGCGGGTTTCGACGGCGTGGAGATCCACGGTGCCAACGGGTACCTCATCGACCAGTTCCTGCGCGACGGCAGCAACCGTCGCACCGACGCCTACGGCGGCTCCATCGCCAACCGTGCCCGATTTCTCCTGGAAGTGACCGAGGCCGTGCTCGGCGTATGGGATCGTGGCTGCGTGGGGGTGCGCCTCTCGCCCCTACAACCGTTCAACGACATGCGCGACTCCAACCCCGAGGCAACTTTCTCTTACGCCGTCAAAGCCCTGGGCGATTTCAATCTCGGCTATCTGCACATCACCGAAATGGGCAAAGAATCCCCTGGAGTCGCTGGCCCTGCCTTCGACCTGCGCACGCTGCGCCCCTTGTGGCCCACCGTCTACATGACGAACGGGGGCTACACCTTCGAGACGGCCAACGCGGCGATCGCTCGCGGCGAGGCCGACATGATCTCGTTCGGGCAGCTTTTCATCGCCAACCCCGATCTGGTCGAGCGATTCCGTCACGGCGCGGCGCTCAACACGCCCGATCCTTCCACTTTCTATACGGGGGGCGAGAAAGGCTACCTCGACTATCCCGTGCTCTATCCCTGAAATACGGAAAAAGCCGCCTTTTGGCGGCTTTTCTATGCGGGCAAACACCGACGCCTTACCGCTTGAGCCCTTCGGCTTCGATTGCCGCCTGTACCGCTGGACGTTGGGTCATTTTATCGGCGAAACGGGCAAGTGCCGGAAACGCCGCGAGATCGATTTTCGCAAAAGACGTCCAACGCGAACAAACATAGAGATAGACGTCGGCCACCGAGAATTCTTCCCCGAGAAGCCAGGTCCGCTGAGCGAGCTGGCCGTCCACCCATTGCAGGCGTTTGAGCAGGTTCTCCTTCGCCACCGCCTTCCATTCTTGCGGGCAGTTCGGCTTGAAGAGCGGCGAGAATCCTTTGTGAATCTCGGTAGCGATGAAGTTGAGCCATTCCACCAACCGCACCAGCCCCATCCCCTCTTTGGGGCCGAGCGGCGTACGTGCCAGATTCTGCACGATATAGATGAGAATCGCCGGGCCTTCGGTGAGGATCGTCCCATCGTCGAGCTGCAGCGCCGGCACGTAGCCCTTGGAATTGATCGCCAGATAATCGCCCCCATCGGCGAGTTTCTTCGTGGCGAGATCCACCCGCACCAGCTCGGGCTCGACGCCGGCTTCCCGAAGGGCGATGTGGGGCGACAGCGAACAGGCGCCGGGCGAGAAATACAGTTTCATCGGGTTCCTCCTTTTTCGTGGTTCGTATGATTGAAAGCCCCTCACGGAGCTTTCTCACTGTAGCACATCCGGAGAAAAACGGTTTCAGGCGCCGAAAGGATGACGGCGCAGGATGGTCTCGTCGCGCTCGGGGCCAGTCGAGATCACGTCGATCGGAATCTCGCAAAATTCCTCGATGCGGTGCAGGTAGGCACGGGCCTCGTAGGGAAGATCCTCCCAACGGCGCGCCCCGAAGGTGCTCTCGCGCCAGCCTGGCAAGGTCTCGTAGACGGGAACACAACGGGCGACCTCGTCGGCTCCCATCGGCAACAATTCGCGCCGTTCACCCTCGAGTTCATAACCGATGCACAGCTTCAGCTCCTCGAGGCCGTCGAGCACGTCGAGCTTGGTGATACACAGACCGGAGACGCCATTGATGATGATGGAACGCTTGAGCGCGGCCAGGTCCAGCCAGCCGCAGCGCCGCTTGCGACCGGTGACGGTGCCGAACTCCCGCCCTTTGGTCGACATCTGCCAGCCCGGGGTGCCCTCGGTGTCGATGTCCAATTCCGTGGGGAAAGGCCCCCCGCCCACCCGAGTGCAATACGCCTTGGTGATGCCGAGCACGTAGTGCAGTCGCCCCGGCCCCAGCCCGGCGCCGGCGGCGGCTTGACCGGCGACACAGTTGCTGGAGGTGACGAAGGGATAGGTGCCGTGATCGATGTCGAGTAGCGTCCCCTGCGCCCCTTCGAAGAGCAGATTGCCGCCCGCCTTGTTGATCTCGTAGAGTCGGGCGGAGACGTCGGTCACCAAGGGCAACATTTCTTTCGCATCGGCGAGCGCTTGTTCATAGATCGGCTCGAACTCGAGCGGCTCGGCGTGGAAAGCCTGGGTGAGCACGAAATTGACCCAGGCGAGGTTGCTCTCGAGCTTGGCGCGAAATTGCTCGGGACGGAAGAGATCGTAGAGGCGGATCGCACGACGGGCCACTTTGTCCTCGTAAGCCGGGCCGATGCCCTTGCCCGTGGTACCGATCTTGTCGCCGGCGCTACGCGCCGCCTCGCGCGCCCGGTCGAGCGCGACGTGATAGGGCAGGATCAAAGGGCAACCGGGGCTCACGCGCAGGCGCGAGCGCACTTCGATCCCGCCAGCCTCCAACGTCCGAATCTCAGCAAGGAGGTGATGCACGTCGAGCACCACCCCGTTGCCGATGAAGCAGGCCACCCCTTCGCGCACGATGCCGGAGGGCACGAGGTTTAGCTTGTATTCACGCTCCCCCACCACCAAAGTGTGCCCCGCGTTGTGCCCACCCTGGAAGCGCACCACGCCCTGAGCGTTGTCGGTGAGCCAGTCGACGATCTTGCCCTTACCTTCGTCGCCCCACTGCGTCCCGACGACGACCACGTTCTTAGCCATCAGCCCTTCCTTTTACGATCACAACGGTTCCACGACCCACTGTCCGGCGCGCCGCACGAGGCACCGGTCGCAGCCGGCTTCGCGCCATTCTTCGAGCGGATGCCCCGGCAATTCCCGCACCACTGCCTGCCCTGCCTCACGCAACTGGGCCACTACTGCCTCCAACGCCTCATCGTCCACCGCAGGCGCGAGGATGGCGCCCGGCAAGGGGGCGAGCGGCAGACGGGCGATGAGTTCGCGCAAATCGATCGAAAATCCCGTTGCCGGCCGAGCCCGTCCGAAAGCCGCACCGAGTCCGTCGTAACGCCCGCCCAAGGCGAGCGCCGAAGGGTGGTTGGCGCCGTAGGCAGCGAACATCACGCCGGTGTGATAGTGATAGCCACGAAGATCCGCCAGATCGAACCCCAGGGGCAAATCGGCGAGCGCTTCGGCGAGCGCCTCGAGCTCTTCGAGTGCCCGCACCACTGCCGGCAGCGGCGCGAGCCGAGACCGTGCCAGAGAGAGCACCTCGATCCCGCCGTAGAGCCCAGGCAGGGCGCACAGTGAAACAGCACGCGCCTCATCGATCTCGGCGCCGGTCGTGGCGAGGAAGTTCTCGATTCCCGCAGAATCTTTCGCCTGGAGCAGTTCGAAGAGCGCCTCTGCCCGCTCGTGATCCATGCCCTCGGTGAGGGCGCGAAAGAGCCCCATGTGCCCGACGTCGATACGCACCGCCGGTAGACGTGCCCGTTCGAGGGCAGTCGCCAGCAGGCGAATGATCTCGATATCGGCTTCCACACCGCCATGACCATAGAGCTCGGCACCGAGCTGCAGCGGCTCGCGCGTGGCGGTGAGCGAGGCGGGCAGAGTGTGCAGCACCGGGCCACAGTAACACAGACGGGTGACGCCCCGACGATTCAACAGATGCGCATCGATCCGTGCCACCTGAGGCGTAATGTCGGCACGCACCCCCATGGTTTGGCCGCTCAACTGGTCGGTGAGCCCGAACGTACGCAGCCTCAGGTCTTCCTCTCCGCCGACGATGAGCGAAGAGAGGAATTCGATGAGCGGAGGAGCGACGAGCTGGTAGCCATGAAGACGGAAGAGATCGAGCAGATCGCGTCGTAAGCGCTCGAGGTGCTCCGCCGCCGGGGGCAGCTCGTCACGGAGATAGTCGGGCAAAACCCAACGCATGGATGGCCTCACAGGATGACGTCATTGACGATGAGCAACCCCAGGACGATGGCCGCGGCACCGAACCAGCGTAAGCGCTCGGAAGGCACCTCTGCCAGACGCTTCAGGGCTTGCTGCCAGGCATGCGGTGCGAGGAAAGGCATCAAGCCCTCGAAAACGAGCATCAGACCCAAGGCTTTCCAGAAGATTTCGGACATGCTCTGGACGGCAAGGCTCAGCGGTTGCCCGACGACTGTGGCGTCTTGAAGTGTTTGAAGAACGCGGAGCTTGGATCGAGAACGAACACGTCCTCACGCCGAGAGAAGCTCTCGCGATAGGCTTCGAGGCTGCGATAGTAGCTGAAGAACTCGGGATCGCGTCCATAGGCTTCGTTGAAGATGCGCGTGGCTTCGGCATCCCCTTCACCTTTGAGCCGCTGCGACTCACGATAGGCTTCGGCGATGATCAGCTCGCTTTGCCG
Organism: Tepidiphilus baoligensis; assembly: GCF_012911495.1. Taxonomy (NCBI): domain Bacteria; kingdom Pseudomonadati; phylum Pseudomonadota; class Hydrogenophilia; order Hydrogenophilales; family Hydrogenophilaceae; genus Tepidiphilus; species Tepidiphilus baoligensis. The sequence continues at coordinate 14,978 of NZ_JAAAUB010000015.1, read as the reverse complement.
GTCGGCGTCGGCGCGGATACGCTCGGCGATCGCCGCCCCCTCGGAGCGCAGGTTGTTGGCCACGCGCTTGCGCTCGGCCTCCATGCGGCGGTAGACCGACTCGGACACCTCTGCCGGCAGATCGACGCGCTTCAGGCGCAGATCGACGATCTCGACACCGAACGTGCGCGCGTCGCGGTCGGTCTTGGTGCGCACGATTTCCATGACCTTGTCGCGCTCACCGGAGACGACATCGTGCACGCTGCGTTGACCGAATTCTTCGCGCAGCGTGGCGTTGACCGTTTGCAGTAGCCGTGTGCGAGCACGCGTCTCGTCCCCGCCCATGGTGATGTAATACTGCTGCGGGTCGGCGATGCGCCACTTGATGAAGTGGTCCACCAACACGTTCTTCTTCTCGGAAGTGATGAAACGCTCAGGTTCGGGCGTATCGATGGTCAAAAAGCGCCGATCGAACAGACGAACGTTCTGTACCAAGGGTAGTTTCACGTGCAAGCCCGGTTCGGAAATCACCGATTTGACCTCCCCGAACTGCAGGACCATGGCATAGCGGCGCTCGTCGACGGTAAAGAGCGACATCGAGGCGATCGCGGCAATCAGCAGCAACACCCCGAGCACGGTGGCGATCCTAGCTTGCATCATCGGCTCCCCCGCTCACGGTTGCGCAGATCTTGTCTCGTCATGTCCCGTTCCTTACGGGTCGATTCGGCCGCAGCCTCGGCACTGCCATCGCCGCTGCTAGGCCCTTGGTAAGTTGGCGCCGTCGTGCCCCCGGAAGGGGTGAGCAAACGCTCGAGCGGCAAAACCATGAGGTTGTTGTGGGCCGGTGCATCGACCAGCACCTTGCTCGTATTGGTAAAGATATGTTGCATCGTCTCGAGATAGAGGCGTTCGCGCGTGATCGCCGGCGCCTGCCGGTATTGCTGCTGGATCTGGGTGAAGCGCGCGGCATCACCAGTGGCCTGTTCCACGATCCTACCTTTGTAGGCATTGGCCTCCTCCAATAGACGTGCGGCCGTGCCTCGAGCGCGAGGGATCACTGCGTTGGCATAGGCCTCACCTTCGTTCCGCAAGCGTTCGCGATCTTGACCGGCCTTGACGGCGTCGTCGAAAGCCGCCTGCACCTGCTCGGGTGGTTGGGCGTTTTGTAGGGTGACGCGCACCACTTGCACCCCGGTACGGTAGCGGTCGAGCATGGTCTGCATCAACTCCTGAGCGCGTACGGCGATGTCCTCACGTCCTTCGTAGAGGACGTAATCCATTTTGGACTTGCCGACGATTTCACGCATGGCGCTCTCGGCGGCCTGCTTGACGCTCTCGTCGGGCGCACGGTCGCGGAAGAGATAGTCTTCGGGGGATTTGAGCACGTATTGCACCGCGAACTGGATCGAGACGATGTTCTCGTCGTCGGTGAGCATGAGCGATTCACGCAACACCTTGTTGCGGTCGGTGCCGCGGTAACCGACTTCGACGGTGCGCACGCCGGTGAGATCGACGATCTCATGGCGTTCGATCGGGTAAGGCAAGCGCCAACGCAAGCCCGGTTCCGTCGTCTCGACGTACCGACCGAACCGCAGTACCACCGCGCGTTCGTTGGCATCGACCTTGTAAAACCCGGAAAGCAGCCACAACACGAGTACGATGGCGACGAGCAAGACGATCCCGGCACCGAATTGCTTGCCATCCCAGGAGCGACCTCCTCTAGGACCCGAAGGGCGCCCCCCGCGGCCACCACCAAAGAGCACTGCGAGCCGCTCGTTGAATTGACGCCAGACTTCCTCGAGGTCGGGGGGGCCTTCGCCTTGGGGCGGACGTCCCGGGCGAGGATCACGACGGCGCCCCTCATCGTCAGGTCCGTCGTTACGATCGCCCCAACGGGGATCATTCAATGACATGGAGTTCCTCATTTCTTGATTGCACCGTACGCATCGGCGACAGGGCGCACAGGCGGTCGGTGAGCACCGCACGTAAGGAGTCGAGCCCCTCTCCGGTGCGCGCGCTGACGCAAACCCGGCGAATGCTACCACACTCGTCGGTTCGCTCGGCCGGAACCTCGGCGAGCAAGTCGATTTTATTGAACACCTCGATCCGTGGCACGTCCTGTGCGCCGATCTCGGCGAGCACCGCCTCTACCGTGGCGCGCTGAGCCTCACGATCCTCACTCGCCCCATCGACGACGTGTAGCAGCAGGTCGGCCTCGGCGACCTCTTCGAGCGTGGCGTGGAAGGCCGCCACCAAGTCGTGCGGCAGATCACGGATGAATCCTACGGTATCCGAGAGCACGACGTCACCGACGCGCGGCAGCCAGATGCGGCGCGATGTGGTGTCGAGCGTGGCAAAGAGCTGGTCGGCGGCATAGGCGCCGGCTTTGGTGAGTGCGTTGAAGAGGGTCGACTTGCCGGCGTTGGTATAGCCCACCAGCGAGACCTGCGGCACCCCCCGACGGTTGCGCGCGCGCCGGCGTGTGATGCGCTGGCGCTCGAGCCGCTCGAGCCGGCTCTTCAGCTGCTTGACCCGAATGCCCAGGAGCCGCCGGTCGGTCTCGAGCTGGGTCTCGCCCGGGCCACGCAGGCCGATCCCTCCACGCTGGCGCTCGAGGTGGGTCCAGCCGCGCACGAGGCGCGTGGAAAGATATTCCAGCTGGGCGAGCTCCACCTGGAGTTTTCCTTCGTGACTGCGGGCACGCTGCGCGAAGATGTCGAGGATGAGGGCATTGCGATCGATCACCCGGCACTGCAATTCGCGCTCGAGGTTACGCTGCTGCGCTGGAGACAAGGTATGGTCGAAGACGACCAGGTCACCCTGCCCCTGCACGATGGCGCTGCGTACCTCTTCGAGCTTGCCGCGACCGACGAAGAAAGCCGGATCGGGCCGGGGACGACGACCGCGCACCACGCCGACCACGTCGGCTCCGGCGCTTTCCACCAGGAGTTGCAATTCAGAGAGACGCTCGGCGAGCGCTCCCTGGCCGATATCGAGCTGGACGAGCACGGCTTGTTCACCGCGTTGCGGACGTTCGAACAATGAAAGATTCCTTCGAGGAAAGAGGAACGTTCATGAGACGCGCCAATCGCGCAGGCGTTCCCCACAATCCATCATTGTTCCGCTTGCTGTTCGTCCTCATGGACTTCGCGCAGCGTCACTGGGCGCGACGGCACGACGGTGGAGATGGCGTGCTTGTAGACCATCTGCGTGACGTTGTTCTTGAGCAGGACGACGTATTGGTCGAAGGACTCGATGTGCCCTTGTAACTTGATACCATTGACCAGATAGATCGACACCGGGACGTGCTCGCGGCGCAGCAGGTTGAGGAAGGGGTCTTGCAGTTGCAAGGCTTTGTTGCTCATGTCGTGGCCTTTCGTGTTGTGGGTTTGGTCTCATGAAAAATGGTGCAGCACAACGAACAACGATAGCACAGTCGCGCTGGCTTTGGGCAGCAGCCGTTCAATCGCTGCGTTTCACATAGGGGTTTTCCGACGTGCGCCATTCGAGCTTGAGCGGCGTACCGCGCAGACGGAAGGCTTCGAGGAAACCATGCTCGAGATAGCGCCGGTACGATTTGGGCAAATGCTCGAGCGCGTTGCCGTGGATGACGATCACCGGCGGATTGCTGCCCCCTTGATGCGCATAGCGCGGCTTCGGACGAAAGAGCCCGTGGCGCGGCGGCGCCTGGCGTTTGACCAGCTCCTGGAGCACCCGGGTGAGCTGTGGCGTGGGCAGCTTGGCAAACGCGGCGGCATGGGCTTCGTCCACGGCCTTGAGGAGCGGCTCCAGCCCTCGCCCTTGCGCGGCCGAGAGGAAAACGGTGCGCGCGAACGACAGAAATCCCAGCTTGCTGGCAAGCTGCGTCTTCACCAGGCTACGCTGGTAGTCATCGACGGCATCCCATTTGTTTACCGCGATCACGAGGGCGCAGCCGGTCTCGAGGATGAATCCCCCCAAGTGCGCGTCCTGATCGGCGATCCCCTGCGTCGCGTCGAGCACGAGCACGACCACGTTGGCCCGCTCCACCGCCTGTAGGGTCTTGATCACCGAAAATTTCTCCACCGCCTCGGTGACCCGCCCCTTGCGGCGCACACCAGCGGTGTCGACGAGCACGTAGCGGCGTGAGCCCCGCACGAACGGCACCTCGATCGCATCGCGGGTCGTCCCTGGCAGGTCGTAGGCGATGAGCCGCTCTTCGCCCACAAGGGCGTTGATGAGGGTCGACTTGCCCACGTTGGGACGACCGACCACCGCCACGCGCGGCGCGTCTTCCTCCTGCGGCGGCTCGTTGGAGTCTTCTTCGGGAAAATCGGCCAAGACTTCGGCGATCATCTGGCGCACGCCCTCACCGTGGGCCGCCGAGATGGCCAAGGGTTCGCCCAGCCCGAGTGCGTGGAATTCGGCGGTGACGTAGGTCTGCCGCATGCCTTCGGTCTTGTTGACCACCAGCCGCACCGAGCGGCCGAGCCGGCGCAAATAATCAGCGATGTCTCGGTCGTGCGCCGTGAGGCCGGCGCGCCCGTCGACGAGAAAGAGGACGACGTCGGCCTCGCGGATCGCCTGCTCGGCCTGGCGCGCCATCTCGCGAGTCAATCCTTCCTTGCTCGTCGGATCGAAGCCGGCGGTATCGACGACCAAATAAGGTCGCGGGCCGAGCTTTCCCTGACCGTAGCGCCGGTCACGCGTCAGCCCCGGTACGTCTGCCACGAGTGCATCCCGGCTTTGCGTGAGCCGGTTGAACAGGGTGGACTTGCCGACGTTGGGCCGCCCGACGAGCACGACGGTGGGCAGTGCCGCCATCAATGCACCTCCACGACGGCCACCGTTCCATCGGTATTCTGCACCACTGCCCGGTTGGGACCGATGGATTTCGGCTCGACGAGGATGGGTCCGGAGCCGACACGTACCCGCCCACGGATGCGGCCATCGTTGCGATCGAGCACGTGGACGTAACCTTCGCGATCGCCCACGAGTACCCAGTCTCCGAGGATGAGAGGACGCGTGAGCAAGCGCCAGGAGAATCCACCCGTGCGCCACTGTTCCCTCCCGGAGTAAGCATCGAGTGCGACCACGTCGTCGTTGTCGGCAGTGACGACGATATAACGAAAGTCACGATCGATCCCCGTGCGGCTAGAGAGATCCTTGGTCCAGATCGTCTCGGCGGTACGCCCGTCGAAGCAGGCCACACGCCCCTGATACGCGGCGGCGCACACTTCCTGACGCGCCACCAACGGTGGACCGACCACGTCGGTGAGCCGTTCGATTTCGGTCGCCCCCTTGGGCGAGGCCACCGTCAGATCGAAGAGCGGTGCGCCGCTGCGCGGTTCGACCACGGCAACGATCCCTCCCGGATAACCAGCGACGATGGCGTTGCCGGCGCTCACCAGCGGGGCCGATTGGCGCAGCGACAAGGGCGGCAGGTTGCGCTGATAAACCCAGCGCTCCTTGCCGTCGCGCGCATCGAGCGCGATGAGCCGATGATCGACCGTACGCACCACGACGAAGCCGCCGGCCACCAAGGGTGGCGTGATCACGTCGGCCTGGAGCGGATGGCGCCAGCGCACTGCCCCATCGTCGACGGCAAGTGCCACCACTTCCCCTTTGCGCGTGACGACCACGGCCAGGCGCTCGTCCGTACCCACACCCGCGATGATCCTGTCTTCGAGCTTCGCCTCCCAGCGCGTACCGCCATTCCAGCGCAAAACGCGCCCGTCACCCCCGGCAACGATGGCCTCGTTGTCGAGGATGGCCGGAGTGAGGAAAAGTCCTTCACTGCCCCCTACCTTGGTCTGCGCTGCAATGCTCACCTCCACGGGACTGGTGAGCGGCGGCAGGGGCGCGATCTGGGGTCCTTTGCGCGAAAAGGGATTGAGCGAAGAGCAGCCGGCAACGAGCGTCGCGACGGCAAACAGCCCCAGCAGGCGCGCAGCGACACGGGAGAAACGACCGCTCATGCTCAGCCCCCCAACCCATCGCGCTTGAGGGCGACGAGTTCTCGCCAGGCAGGATCCGTCCCCTGATCAAGGGCTCGCTGATAGGCCACCCGTGCTTCTTCGAGGCGTCCGAGCGCCGCGAGCGCATCCCCACGGACTTCTTCATAGCGCGCGGCCAGCTCCGGCACCGGCGCGATGGCGAGCCGTTCGAAAGCTTCTTGGGCCGAACCCGAATCGAGCAACACGGCCGCCTCGCGCAAGCGAGCCACATCCCGCAGGTAAGGTTCGGAGCCCTGCTCGGCTACGCGCCCGAGTTCTTCTTTTGCGGCTGCGTGATCACCAGCTTGCCACAGTTCGTAACCCAGTTTCAAACCGGAGAGATCGGCCAACAAGGCATTGGTCCGTGATTCCCGCAAACGATGGGCTGCAGCCCGTGCCAAAGGCAACTCCCCTCGTTCGAGGGCCACCACCAACTCTGCCTCGATGCGCGCCGCCTCCTGGGCCTGGTGCTGGCGCCACCAGCGCCATCCGTTCCAGCCCAAGGAGACGATCGCCGCCATGAGGATGGCGATCGTCACCCAGCGGCCATACATCTGCCACCAGGCCTTGAGTTCGTCGATCTGCTCCTGTTCCTGCAAGTCAAGCGCCATTACCTTCCTCCTGGCCGTAGAGCCATTGCATCACCGCGTCTTCGCAGGCTTCGATCGCTACCCGCTGCTGCGGCGCCTCCTGGCGCAGGGGCTTGAGCCCCACCGTGCCGCTGTCGACCTCGTCCTCACCCAGGATCAAGGCCAGCGTCGCGCCACTCGCGTCCGCCTTTTTCATCTGGCTCTTGAAACTGCCGCCGCCACAATGCAATACCACGTCGAGCCCCAGGTCACGCAGGCGCTCGACGAGTCGGAACGCCACGGCCTCGGCGCGCGCACCTTGATGCACCACATAGACGTCGGGCACCTTGGGCACGACTTTTCCGCCGCTCGCCTGCCATAGCATCAGCAGCCGTTCCACGCCGATGGCAAAGCCGGCCGCGGGGGCAGGCTTGCCCCCGAGCTGTTCGATGAGGCCGTCGTAGCGGCCACCCGCGCAGATCGTCGCCTGCGCCCCGAGCCGCGGGCTCACCCATTCGAAGACGGTACGGTTGTAGTAATCTAGCCCTCGAACCAGCCGTGGGTTGATGCGATAGGGCACGCCGGCTGCCTCGATGAGCGCGAGTACCCGCTCGAAGTGCGCCCTTGATTCCTCGCCGAGGAAATCCAACAGACGCGGTGCCCCCTCGATGAGTTCCTGCATCGCCGGATTTTTCGAATCCAGGATACGCAGCGGATTGCGATCGAGGCGACGTTTGCCGTCCTCATCGAGTTCGTCGTAGCGTGCCCGGAAGTACTCGACCAAGGACTGGCGGTGTGCGGCGCGCTCCTCGCTCGAACCCAGGGAATTGATCTCGAGCCGCACGTCCTGCAATCCCAGCTCGTCCCACAGACGTGCGCCCATGAGGATGAGTTCGGCATCGATGTCGGGACCGGAAAAACCGAGCGCCTCGATGCCGACCTGGTGGAACTGCCGGTAACGCCCCTTTTGCGGCCGCTCGTGGCGGAACATCGGGCCCAGGTAATAGAGCCGCTGCGGCCCCTGAAAGAGGAGATTGTGCTCGATCACCGCACGCACGCAGCCTGCCGTCCCTTCGGGACGCAAGGTCAGGTGTTCGCCGTTCAGCACGTCCTCGAAGGAATACATCTCCTTCTCGACGATGTCGGTCACCTCGCCGATGGCACGCTTGAAGAGCGCCGTCGGCTCGACGATGGGCGTGCGGATGGGGCGATAGCCGTAGGCGCGCGCCCAGGTGCGCACCCGCTCCTCGAATTCTTCCCACCAATCGGATTCGGGCGGCAGGATGTCGTTCATCCCGCGCACCGCCTGTAATTTCGTTGCGCTCATGCTTCCTCGTCGTATTGCGGGACTTTCGGCGGAAAACGCCGCGCCACGTAGGCTTCGATCATGGCGTGGAACTGCGCGGCAAGGTCCGGACCGCGCAGCGTGGCCACCTTCTGCCCATCGACGAAAACGGGGGCGGCCGGCGCCTCGCCCGTGCCCGGCAGAGAGATGCCGATGTGGGCATGCTTGGATTCACCCGGGCCATTGACGACGCAGCCCATCACGGCCAGCGTCAGCTGTTCCACCCCGTCGTAGCGTTCGCGCCACTCGGGCATGCGCGCGCGCACGTAGGACTGGGTCGATTCGGCCAACTCCTGAAAAAAAGAGGACGTCGTGCGCCCGCATCCCGGGCAGGCCGTCACCATCGGCGTGAACGCCCGCAGTCCCATGGTCTGCAGGATCTGCTGCGCCACCACCACTTCCTCGGTACGGTCCCCCCCCGGCGCAGGCGTGAGCGAGACGCGGATGGTGTCGCCGATCCCCTCTTGCAGCAGCACCGCCAAGGCCGCGGTCGAGGCGACGATGCCCTTGCTGCCCATACCCGCTTCGGTAAGGCCCAAGTGCAGCGGATAATCGCAGCGCTGCGCGAGTGTGCGATAGACGGCGATGAGATCCTGCACGCTGGAGACCTTGGCCGAGAGCACGATGCGGTCACCAGGGAGGCCGTAGCGCTCGGCGAGCGCCGCCGATTCGAGGGCGGACGTCACGAGCGCCTCGCGCATCACCGCCCCGGCCGACCAAGGCCGCTCGCGCCGGGCATTCTCGTCCATGAGGCGCGCGAGCACGGCCGGGTCGAGACTGCCCCAATTCACCCCGATGCGCACGGGCTTGTCGTACCGACAGGCGAGTTCGACGATCTCGGCGAAACGTCGGTCGCGTTTTTCCCCCTGTCCGACGTTGCCCGGGTTGATGCGCCATTTGTCCAGCGCCTCGGCACAAGCCGGATACTCGCGCAGCAGCTGGTGGCCGTTATAGTGGAAATCACCCACGAGCGGCACGCGACAGCCGGCGCGCACCAGGCGCTCGCGAATTTCGGGCACCGCGCGCGCAGCCGCCTCGTCATTGACCGTGAGCCGCACCAATTCGGACCCGGCACGCGCGAGCGCCAGCACTTGACGCACCGTCGACTCGACTTCGCTCGTCGCGGTATTGGTCATGGACTGCACGACGATGGGTGCACTCGAGCCGATCGTCACGTTCCCCACGCGCACCTGCCGGGTGGATCGGCGCTGCTGCGGACCAACGGTGGGCTCGGCCATGACTTCTTCCAGAAGCGCGTCGTTCGCCTTCATTTCAACCTCGTCATGGCAACCTGATTCTGCCGACCCCATTCTTGCTCACTTCTTTGATCTCGATGGGTTCGCCTCGAAACTCCACTCGCACCACCGCCGCATTCCCAACCACCAGGGAAAACGGCGGCGTACCGTCCAGCGAAGCCTCCTGACCCGCATCGAGTATCCGGGAGAACACGACCGTTCCGCTGGCATCACGCACCTCGACCCAGGATCGCCCCTCGGCCCGGAAACGCAACACAGGCTCAGGTTCAGGAGGATTTTCTGGGCTGACTACCGACGGCGCCTCAGCGAGAGTCTTCTCTGGCCCGGAGACATCGGATGCAGGAGCGCTTTGCGTCGTCTCGTCTAAAGAATCATCCTCTGAAGCGGCCGAAACGGCGGGCAAGGAAAATGGCTCAGCCACCGCCGAGCGTGAATGGCTGCCCAGTACATCCGTAGTCGTATCCTGCGCTTCAACGGCAGGCGGGAGCAAGACCGCTGTCTCCTGCCGTGTCGGAGACGGCATCCGGAACCAGTCGAAATAGACGGCGACGAGTAGAAACAAAACGAACAGGGGCAATACATAGCGAAGAACGATTCGCCACGGGCGAGAGCGCCGTATCCGGATCTCCCCCTCGGCGTTCGACGCTAGCGTGAGCTTCACCGGCTCGGCACTGGGTTTGACCTCCAGCGAAGCGAGCAAAGGCTCGGGATCCAACCCGAGCGCACGTGCATAATTGCGCACGAAGCCACGAACGAAAACCGGACCGGGCAATTCATCGAAACGCCCCTCTTCGAGCGCCGTGATCTGGCGCGGCAGCAACTTCAATTGCTGCGCCATTTCGGCGACGCTGCGCCCCTGCTCCATCCTCGCTCGTGCCAGCAGCACGCCAACTTCACGAGGCTCGATCAATGCTCCCTCCGTCACAGATCCCAAGCCCCCTGTCTCAGGAGTTCCGCCTCTGGACTATCGGGGAATTCCGCTCTGAGACGTCGCGCATACTGCTCGAATGCCGCGGTATCCCGGCGCTTGCGCTCGACATTGATGGCCATCCACAGCAGGCTCGGATCGGGATCGACTTCCCTCATCAAGCGCTGCAAGTAATCGGAGGCACGATCCCACTCACCCCAGCGTTGTGCCAAACGGGCCCCCTGGTAGAGCACCAGGGTGTTGCGCGGATCCAAACGGATCGCCTCCTGCAGACTCGCCCTAGCCGCCTCCCGCTCCCCCGCCAATTCCTGGCACCAAGCAAGATTGGCGTAGACCCGCGTCTTGTTTCCGTAATAGGGATTGGCCGCCACCTGCTGGAGATAAGGCAGACCACTGGCAGGTTGCGGACCCGTACAAAGAAACCAACCATAAGCAAGGTTGAAATCAGGATCTCGCGGTGCGGCCTGCAAGGCTCGAGTCAGAGCGCGCTCGGCCTGAACGCGATCGCCGATCGTCAGGTTGGTCACGCCCCATGCGTAATGAAGGGGAGGATAATCCGGCGCCTCGGCTGCAGCGGCGCGCAATTCGTCCAGGGCTACGTCTACCCGTCCGATGTCCAGGTAGGCGAGAGCGAGCTCGATGTGCGCCTTCGCCCTCACCTCATTGGGTCGATCCGGCTGACGTTCCAACATCGGCCGGTCATGGCTCGTTTCGAAAATCCCCGTTGCCGGCCGCACCGCCTGATTCGCGCACCCTACCAATGCAAGGGAACAAAACAAGGCAACAGTAAGCCTCCAAGATTTCATCACGACGCCCTCTGAGGAAAAATGATCGGCTCGCCCCCCCGAGAACGGCGGGTCCGATCGCGCACCTGGCCAGCGAGCTGACCGCAGGCGGCAGCCACGTCGTCACCGCGCGTCTTGCGCGTCGTCGTCACCAATCCCGCCTCCATCAGAATAGCGGCAAAGCGCCTAATCCGTCCCTCTTCGGGTCGCGCAAACGGCGCCCCAGGGAAGGGATTGAACGGGATCAAGTTGAACTTGCAGGGCACGTCGCGCACCAAGGCCACCAGCTCACGCGCATGCTCCGGTTCGTCATTGACCCCTGCGAGCAAGACATACTCGAAGGTGATGAAATCACGCGGCGCACGCTCGAGATAGCGCTGGCAAGCCGCCAGCAACTCGCGCAAAGGATACTTGCGATTGATCGGCACGAGCCGATCGCGCAGGGCATCGTTGGGCGCATGCAGCGACACCGCTAGCGCCACGGGACAGTGCTCGCGCAGTCGGTCGATGGCCGGCACGATTCCGGAAGTCGATACCGTGACCCGCCGTCGCGACAAACCATAACCATGATCATCGAGCATCACGCGCAGAGCGCGCACCACCGCCTCGAAATTGGCCAGTGGTTCGCCCATGCCCATGAGGACGACGTTCGTCACCACTCGGCCATTGTCTGGGCCCTCGGTCGTATCCCAATCGCCCTCTGTTTTGGCCGCGCCCAGCAATCGGTTGGCGAGCCACAACTGCCCCAGGATCTCCGCGGTGCTGAGATTGCGGTTGAATCCCTGCTTGCCCGTGGAGCAAAAGGCGCACTCGAGCGCGCAGCCGGCCTGAGTAGAAATGCATAGTGTGCCACGCGAGCGCTCGGGAATGAACACCGTCTCCACGGCGTTGCCCCCACCCACGTCGAGCAACCATTTGCGCGTGCCGTCACGGGAGACGCTATCGCGCAGCACCCGCGGCGCAGCGATGATCGCCTGCTCCGCGAGCTTGGCGCGCAGACTCTTCGCCACGTCGCTCATCGCCGCGAAGTCTTCGCAGCCCTCGCGATGAATCCAGCGAAAGATCTGACGTGCACGGAAAGGACGCTCACCGAGGGACTGGATCCAGTCGGTGAGCTGGGGCAGATCGAAATCGAGCAGATTGGTCGGGGTCATCGTCGAACCGTCGGCAGGGAGGCACCGACGGAGTGGACCAATTAGCGTGAATAAATGTTCATTTCGGGGAAGAAGAAAGCGATCTCCACCCTGGCCGTTTCAGGCGCATCGGAACCGTGCACCGCGTTGGCATCGATCGAATCGGCGAAATCGGCGCGAATCGTCCCCGGCGCGGCCTTCTTCGGATCGGTCGCCCCCATCAGCTCACGATTCTTGGCGATGGCATTCTCGCCTTCGAGCACCTGCACCATCACCGGACCAGAGGTCATGAAGGCCACGAGGTCCTTGTAGAAGGGACGCTCCTTGTGCACCGCATAGAAGGCGCCGGCCTCTTTTTCCGACAACCACACCATCTTCGCAGCGATGATCTTGAGACCGGCATCCTCGAAGCGCTGGTAGATCTTGCCAATCACATTCTTGGCGACGGCATCGGGCTTGATGATGGATAGCGTACGCTCTACGGCCATGAATCACTCCTAGGCAAGCAAAAAAAAAGACATTCTATCAAACCAACGGCGGGCGGACGTCACGACGACGCCACGCCCGCCGCGCATGAAGAACCGTTCAGTTGGACGAAGCGGCCACAGCACTGGCCGTTTTCTGCGGCTCAGGCTTGGATGAACGCGCGACGGCTTTTTTCTTCGTCTTGACATCGGCCACTTTCACCGGCGCATCGAGCACCGAGGGGTCGACCCCTTGGGCATAGACACAATCGGCTGCCATCGGCCGTTCGGTCTTGGTGTTGAGCAGGACGCTCTTCCAAGGTAGATCGACCCATAGCAAGCCGTTTTGCCGATCCTCGTAACGGGGCAGCCCCGAGAACGAAACATCGCGCGCCAAGGTATAGCGTTTACCCTCCCAACGCACCACGACCTGATCGCTATCGTAGCGCACCCGCTCCACCCCGAGCTGCTTTCGCCCTTCTTCGCACCGATAGACGCCACTCGGCAAGTCGAGATCGAGCTGGGGCAATGCCCCTTCATCGGCCCATACACCCGCCCACGACACCCCCATCACCGTTGCGAGCAACCAACGCATCGTTTTCCCGCGCATCCTTACCTCCCTCAACGGACAGCTGCCGAAAAAATCCCTGAAAAAACATTATACACCTCCCACGGAACCCGCAAGAGGGGCTAGACTCCCATTATTTTTGGACCATCATGCGTTTCGGCATCTTCTGCGCCATCATCGACAATTACGGCGACGCCGGCATCACCTGGCGCCTCGCCCGCCAACTGCGAGACGACTTCGGCCAAGACGTCACGCTCTGGATCGACGATCTCCACACCCTCGCCACATTGGCACCGGAAATTCGAACCACGGAGAAAGTGCAGCAGTGCGGCAAACTCACGCTACGACTCTGGGATCGCTCGCAACCGGACGAGATCGATCGCGAAATACTGGCTCAAATCGACGTTGCCATCGAAGCCTTTGGCTGCGGCCTGAGCGAACCCTGGCTCGGAGCGCTTGCTAGACAATGTCCTCCCCCGCTCTGGATCCACCTCGAGCACCTCACCCCCGAACTTTGGGCAGAAGAGGTCCATGGTCTGCCTTCCCCCCACCCTCGGTTACCACTCACCGCATGGTTCTTCGTCCCCGGTTTCACTCCCCGCACTGGAGGACTCTTGCGCGAACGCACGCTCCTCGAGCAGCGGAACCGCTTTCAAGGCGATCCGAAACGGATCGCTCGATTCCTGGATCGCATCGGGCAGACCGAAACGCTAGAGGCGCGGAGAATCACCCTTTTTTGCTACGCCGATGCCGAACTCAGTGCCTTCCTTGCCTGGCTCGCTCACGATCCCCAAGCGACGGCGGTCTTCGTTCCCCCGGGGCAACCGCGCCAAGCGCTCGCCCGCACGGGTCTGGAACTCGGCACCAAGATTCTTACCCATCCTGATGCACCTCAGGTGCGATTCGTCCCTTTGCCCATGCTACCGCAGGACGATTTCGATCGATTGCTGTGGAGCTGCGATTTCAATTGGGTACGAGGCGAAGATTCTTTCGTTCGCGCTCAATGGAGCGCCCGCCCTTTCCTCTGGCATCCCTATCGCCAGGAAGACGACATTCATCTAACCAAACTCGAGGCATTCCTCGGGCACTACCTCGCCGACGCCCCCCCATCCCTTGCAGATTTGGCGACACAGTGGTTTCTCAACAGCAACCGCGGCAGGGAAACCCCCGAGGATTGGCGTGGTCTATGGCAACGACGCGATCTCTGGCAAGCCCACTGCCAGCGCTGGTGCCAGCATCTCGCCCTACAAGAAGATCTCTGTAGCCGGCTGCTCGACTTCGTTGCCAGAAACGCGATAAAATGATCGTTTATTTTCAACGAAACTGCGGGAATCACACCCATGATGAAGCAAGCCCAAGAACTGCGCGCCGGAAACGTCGTCCTCATCAAGGATGAACCTTTCGTCGTCCAGAAGGCCGAATACAACAAATCCGGTCGTAATGCTGCCGTCGTAAAAATGAAACTGAAGAATCTCTTCACCGGCAACGTTACCGAATCGGTCTACAAGGCCGATGAAAAATTCGACACCGTGATCCTTGAGCGCAAGGAATGCACGTACAGCTACTTCGCCGACCCGATGTACGTGTTCATGGACGAGGAATTCAACCAATACGAAGTGGAAAAGGACAACATGGAGAACGTCCTCCCCTACCTCGAAGATGGCATGAGCTGCGAGGTCGTTCTCTATCAAGGAAAAGCCATCGCCGTCGAGTTACCCTCCTCCGTCGTGCGCGAAGTCGAGTATACCGAACCGGCCGTACGCGGCGATACCTCCGGCAAAGTCATGAAACCGGCTCGCATCAAACCGACCGGCCACGAAATCATGGTTCCGGCTTTCGTCGAGATTGGCGACAAGATCGAGATCGACACGGCAACCGGTGAATACAAACGGCGCGTCTGACGTTTCTATCATCCAGCACCAAAAAACCCGCTGCCAGCGGGTTTTTTGGTGTGTGCATCGAGTCGACGCAAAAAC
>NZ_JAAAUB010000014.1:0-47962 GCF_012911495.1 Tepidiphilus baoligensis | reverse complement strand
TATGTGCTACGAAACCGGACAGTTCTATTTGTTGACAACAGCGGCTCTTCTTTATTGTGGCACGGCCGGTGCTTGAGAACCGGGCACGGGAGCACTCGGTTGCGGCAGCGCTTCGACCGGCGCCGCCTCCATGACGCTGCCGCTGCCTTGCTCGAGGCGCTGACTGGCCAAATACGTCAAAGCCAAGCTTGTCAAGAAAAACAGCGTTGCGAGCACCGCGGTGGTACGGCTGAGGAAATTCGCCCCGCCGCTCGCCCCGAAGAGACTGGCCGAAGAGCCACCTCCGAAGGCAGCCCCTGCGTCGGCCCCTTTCCCCCGCTGGAGCAGCACCAAAGCGATCAAGGCGACCGCAATCAAGACATGGACCGTCAATATGACCGAAAACCAGACTCCCGACATTCTCTTCTCCTAACTTCCTTGCACCGCACGCGCGGCCGCCGCTGCGATGGCAGCGAATTCTCCGACGACACGGGAGGCCGCACCGACGAGCACGCCGTCGCACCCCGGAACGGCGAAAATACTCTGAGCATTGTCCGCCTTGACGCTGCCGCCATAGAGAAGCACGAGATCGCGCTGCGGCACACCCAACGCCACCAGCTGCCGGCGCAAAAACGCATGCGCCTCGGCGATGTCCCGTGGCTCAGCACTGCGCCCGGTGCCGATCGCCCAGACCGGTTCGTACGCAAACCAGGCGCGGGCGCATTTATCGACTCCGAGCCGAGTGACGAGCGCCCTCACCTGCCCCTCGAGCATCTCGCGCCAAGCGCCAGACTCACGTTCGGCGAGCGTCTCGCCGACGCAGACCACGGGCCGGACGTTGGCTGCCAACAAACGATCGATTTTACCAGCAATCAGCTCATCCGTCTCACCGAAATACTGACGCCGTTCCGAATGCCCGACGAGGGCATACCGGCAGCCGAATTCGGCGAGCATTCCTGCGTGGACCTCGCCCGTGTAGGCGCCGGCACCAAACGGACTGACGTTCTGTGCCCCCCAGCCGATCTCCGTGCCTTCCAGTATCGCTTTCGCCTGGGGCAGATACGGATAAGGGACGCATACACCGAGTTCCACGCCGGCAGCAGGAGCATGTTGGGCGAGCGCAGTGAGCAGCACGACGTTACTGGCCGTATCGCCGACCGACTTCCAGTTGCCGAGTACGATTTTCTTCATGGATTACCCCCCGAGTGCATCGATGCGCTTTCCGTGGCGAGCGACGACTCGATCGCCGCTGCAAGCGCATCGGCCCAACGCTGTACGAGCGAGGCATCGCGCCCTTCCACCATGACGCGCAACAACGGCTCGGTTCCCGAGGGGCGCAACAGGATGCGCCCTTGCGCGGCCAGTTCGGCCTCGGCGGCGCGGCAAGCGGCGAGCACCCCCGGATGGTCCTTCCAGTCATAGCCGCGCGGTACAGAGACATTGCGCAGCACCTGGGGGTAGCGCACGAGGTCGGCGCAGGCTTGCGCCAGGGTCTCACCGCGGCGGCGCAAAGCGGCCAAGACCTGCAAGGCGCTGATGATACCGTCGCCCGTGGTATGTACGCCGAGGCACAGCAAATGCCCAGAACTCTCGCCGCCGTACTCCCACCCGCGCTCGCGCAGCGCCTCCGCAACGTAGCGATCGCCTACCTTGGTGCGCTCGAATCGCACCCCGAGCCTGTGCACGGCGTGCTCCAGCCCCAGGTTCGACATCAGCGTACCGACCACTCCGCCGAGGCGCTGCCCTGCCAGCACACGATCGCGCACGATCACGTAGAGGAGCGCATCGCCATCGTAGAGGCGTGCTTCGGCGTCGGCCATGATCACCCGATCGCCATCGCCGTCGAAGGCGATGCCCAAGTCGGCACGGTGCGCTCGTACCATGGCCTGCAGGTATTCGGGATGCGTCGCCCCGACGCCCTCGTTGATGTTGAATCCGTTGGGCTGATTGGCGAGCGCCACCACCTCGGCGCCGAGTTCGTGGAACACCGCCGGCGCGACCTGATAGGCGGCGCCGTGGGCGCAATCCAGTACCAGACGCAGCCCATCGAGCGACATCGAAGCGGGGAAAGTACTCTTGCAGAATTCGATGTAGCGCCCCGCGGCATCGTCCAAGCGCCTGGCACGTCCCAGCTCGTGCGCTTCGCGGCAAACGAGAGGCGATTCGACCGTCGCTTCGATCTCGGCCTCCAATTCATCGGGCAGTTTCTCGCCATTCGGGCCGAAAAACTTGATCCCGTTGTCGGGATAGGGATTGTGCGAGGCGCTCACCACGATTCCTGCCTCCAAGCGCAAGGCGCGGGTGAGATAAGCCACCCCAGGCGTGGGCAAGGGGCCACACAGCACCACGTCGACGCCGGCCGCCGACAAACCGGCCTCGAGAGCCGACTCGATCATGTAGCCGGAGATGCGCGTATCCTTGCCGATGAGTACCGCCGCCCGCTTGGCGCCACCGTGCGCGTGACGCGCGAGCACCCGCCCGGCGGCATGCCCGAGCTTGAGGACGAACTCCGGCGACATCAGCGGCTCGCCGACGCGCGCGCGAATCCCGTCGGTACCGAAATAACGACCCATTCTTAGACCCTATGCTGCGCAGGGTGCGAATTGTCGCACGAAATCAGGGGAAAAAGGCTCAGACCGTCGTTGCGTCGCCAGAAGAGGGCCCGAGCGCGCGCAGGATTTCACGGGCATCGACCGTGGCGGCCACGTCGTGTACGCGCACGATGGCGGCGCCATGAACCCAGGCGAGCACGGCGGCCGTGAGGCTGCCGGCGAGCCGCTCGCCCACGGGCCGGCCCGTGATCTGGCCGATCATGGTTTTGCGCGACACCCCCACCAGGAGCGGCTGGCGCGCCGCCAAGCGCGGCAGGGCGCGAAAGAGCGCTGCGTTGTGCTCCAGCGTCTTGCCGAAACCAAACCCCGGGTCCCAAAGGATGCGTTCGCGCGCCACGCCAGCCGCTTGCAGCACCGCGGTTCGTTCTTCGAGGAAGTCCTCGACCTCGGCGAGCACGTCCGTATAGACGGGAGAGTGCTGCATGGTGCGTGGCTCGCCTTTCATGTGCATGACGCACAAGGCGCAGTCGCTGGCGGCCACCGCCTCAATGGCGCCGGGCAGGCGGAATCCGGCCACGTCATTGATGAGATCGGCCCCCGCGCGCAAGACTTCGCGCATCACTTCGGGCTTCATCGTGTCGACCGACAGCGGCACCGGCGCCCCACGCAGGGATTCCAGCACCGGCAACAGGCGCTCGAGCTCGCGCTCGGCCGGCACGGGTTCGGCACCGGGCCGCGTCGATTCCGCGCCGAAATCGAGCAGATCGACCCCCGCCGCGATGAAAGCGTCAGCCTGACGCAGCGCCCGATCGCGCTGCGCGCCGAGCCCATCGCCCGAGAAGGAATCCTCGGTGAGATTGACGATGCCCATCACTTTCGGCTCGGAGAGATCGAGCCGAAAGCGCCCCGCCTGCAGCCACCGCATCACACCACCGGTTCGGGCGAATCAGGCGCCGCTCCGGGCTTGGGCTCGCTCGCTGGACCAGACGCGCCACCGCGTGGAGAGGCGCCCATGTCACCCCGATCCTTGGGGGGACGAGGCGGGCGACCGGCCATGATGTCGTCGATCTGCTCGGCATCCAGCGTTTCATATTCCAGAAGGGCCTGGGCGAGCGCCTCGACCTTGTCGCGGTTCTCTTCGATGAGGCGCCGCGCAAGCGCATATTGCTCGTCGATGATGCGCCGGATCTCGGCGTCGACTTTCTGCATCGTGGCCTCGGAAACGTTGCGGTGGGTGGTCACCGAACGTCCCAGGAAGATCTCGCCTTCTTCCTCTCCATAGACCATCGGACCGAGCGCGTCGGACATGCCCCACTGCGTGACCATCTTGCGGGCGATGTCGGTGGCGCGCTGGAAGTCGTTGGAGGCTCCGGTGGTCATCTGGTGCATGAAGATTTCTTCGCAGATACGCCCGCCGAAGAGCACGGCGATCATCTGCAGCAAACGCTCCTTGTCCTGGCTGTAGCGATCCCCCTCGGGCAGCTGCATGGTCACGCCCAGAGCGCGGCCGCGCGGGATGATGGTGACCTTGTGCACCGGGTCGGTCTTGTCGAGGAGCTTGGCCACCACGGCGTGCCCGGCTTCGTGATAGGCCGTGTTGCGCCGTTCTTCCTCGGACATGATGAGCGAGCGCCGTTCGGCCCCCATCATGATTTTGTCCTTGGCTCGCTCGAAGTCGTCCATGTCGACGAGGCGTTTGTTGCTGCGCGCGGCAAAGAGCGCCGCCTCATTGACCAAGTTGGCGAGATCCGCACCCGAAAATCCCGGGGTGCCACGAGCGAGGATGGAGGGGTCTACATCGGGTGCGATCGGAACTTTGCGCATGTGCACCTTGAGGATCTGCTCACGGCCACGTACGTCGGGCAACGACACCACCACCTGCCGGTCGAAGCGCCCCGGGCGTAGCAGCGCGGGATCGAGCACGTCGGGACGGTTGGTGGCGGCGATCACGATGATGCCGCTCGCACCCTCGAACCCGTCCATTTCGACGAGCAGCTGGTTGAGCGTCTGCTCGCGCTCGTCGTTGCCCCCGCCGAGCCCAGCACCGCGCTGGCGGCCCACGGCGTCGATCTCGTCGATGAAGATGATGCAGGGGGCGTGTTTTTTCGCCTGTTCGAACATGTCGCGCACCCGCGCCGCCCCCACGCCGACGAACATCTCGACGAAATCCGAACCGGAGATGCTGAAGAAGGGCACCTTGGCCTCGCCGGCGATCGCTTTGGCGAGCAGCGTCTTGCCCGTACCCGGAGGGCCCACCATCAGCACGCCCTTGGGAATGCGCCCGCCGAGTTTCTGGAACTTGGTGGGATCGCGCAGGAAATCGACGAGCTCCTGCACCTCTTCCTTGGCTTCGTCACAACCGGCAACGTCGGCGAACGTCACCGTGTTGCTCGACTCGTCGAGCAAGCGCGCCCGCGACTTACCGAAGGAGAACGCCCCACCCTTGCCGCCGCCCTGCATCTGGCGCATGAAGAAAATCCACACCCCGATGAGCAGCAGCATGGGGAACCACGAAATGAGGATGTTGGTGAGCAGCGAAGGCCCTTCATCGGGTTTGGTCGCAGAGATGCGCACTCCCGCCTGCATCAGGTCGGACACCATCCATATGTCCTGAACCCCAGGGGTATAGACGGTTATCTGGCGTCCGTCCACGGTGAGTGCCTTGACGACGCGCCCATCGATGACGGCCTTGGTGATGCGGCCGGACTTCGCCTCTTCCATGAATTGAGAATATTCCATGGTATTGGCGGAAACGGGGCGCTGATCGTTGAACTGGTTGAACACCGTCATCAACACCATGCCGATGACGATCCAGATCGCGAGATTTTTGACGACGTTGTTCAAGGGACGAACTCCTAGATGATGCTACCAGTGTTGCTTCAGAGCCCATTCTAGAGGCGTTTGTTCCGTGCGCCAAGAGGAAAGACGATCGAAAAAAACGATCGCGGCGACGTGACCAGGCAATCACGCGCCGCGATCGTCCCGGCGAGACGCTCAGCGCGGCCGCGGATCCCCTCCTTTCCCTTTACCCCAGCGCATGAATTCCCGATCGAACACGTCGCGCTGCGTATCGTCGAGCTGGAGGTAAAACTTTTGCACCGCCTCGCGCAGGCTGCGTACCGCTTCGAGATGGGCCGCCAAGCGCTCTTCGCGCTCCTGTAGCCTCCCCAAAGCCGTCACGGGGCGCTGGCTTTGCTCCCAGCGATAGGAGAAGAACTGCTCCCGGTGCGCACTCCAAACGGCGAGGAGTTCCTCCCAGGCGGCACGCTGCTCCGGGCGAAGATTCAGCAACCCCTCCAGGCGCTTTACTTCGGCGTCGTGGCGCTGCTGCATGCGTTCGCGCCATTGCTCCGGCGTCATCTGCGGGCGTACCGCCGGGCCGGCATCGGGCCCCATCGGAGCGCCCCCCCTGGGGGCTGGCGCCGGCTGCTGTGCGAATCCGGCCCCCGCGACCCCGATCAGTGCCAGAGCGACGAGGCCGTGCCGCCAGCGGCGAGTCAGACCGTTTTTCCTCATCCGAGCATCCATCATCGTTTTCTCCTCATTCATCATTGCGTTGCGTCCCTTGCGGACATGTTCATTAGAGCACGCAACCGCCGTCCTCGCGCCTCATCAGCGTTTCGGCGTGTAACGTTTGTTATCGCCGACGATCGTATCTTTTTCCTTTGGAGTGAAGTGCGCCATAATGCAGTCGATGTTACATACGAAGCCCCCAATGGAGTCGACCTCTCACCTCATCCTGGTCGATGACGACCATGAGTTTCGCCGCTTGCTCGGCGAAGATTTGCGACGACGCGGTTTTTCGGTCGAAGCGGTAGCCGACGCTGCGGCGCTCGATGGGCTCTTGGCACAGCGTCTGCCCGATCTCATCGTGCTCGACTGGATGCTACCCGGTGAAGACGGGCCCAGCGTGCTGCGCCGGCTGCGGGCCAATCCACGCACCCGAGCAGTCCCCGTACTGATGCTCACCGCGCGTAACGACGAGTTCGACCGTGTCTTTGGGCTCGAGATCGGTGCCGACGACTATCTCACCAAGCCCTTTCTTCCCCGTGAGCTCGAGGCGCGCATCAAGGCGATCCTGCGACGCACGCGCAGCCCCGGCACCCAGCCATCGCTCGCACCCAGGCGCTGGCGCATCGGGCCGGTCGAATTCGACACCGTGGCACGAACCCTCACCCTACCGGATGGCACGGTCCAGCCGCTCACCGGGAGCGAGTTTGCCCTGCTGTCGCTCTTCGTACAGCACCCCAACGAAGTGCTCACCCGCGACTATCTCATGCGCGCCACGCGTGGGCGCGGCGCCGACGTGTTCGACCGTGCCATCGACATCGCCGTCAGCCGCCTGCGCGCCAAACTCGAGTCCGATCCTCAGGTACCGCGGGCCATCCGCTCGGTGCGCGGTCAAGGCTACGTGCTCGCCGCGCCGGTCGAATCGATCGAATGAGCCTGATTCCTCTGCTGTCTTTCGGCCGACGCTTGCGCACCCGACTCGCCTGGGTGGTCAGCGCCGCCGTCGTCGCCCTCTTTGCCCTGACGCTGGCCTTGCTCGCCTACCAAAGCCGGGCGAGCGCGGAAGTGCGTCTGCAACGCGACGCCGCCCAAGCACTGGCGCGCGCCGTTGCAGTCATGGAAGCCCTGCCCTGGAGCGAACGGCCCATGGCCGCTCAATATTGGGAATTCGCCCCCTTGATCGTCGCTCCGGCCGCGCCTCCACCACGAGCTCGGCCACTCCCCCTGCCGCCGGTATGGCATGAAACGCTCGCCAATTTCTTTTCGCTGGAAGACCTCTCTTTCTGGGAAATCGAAACCGAAGCCGGATCCCGCCGCGGAGCCACCGTCATCCTCGAAGACGGCACTCCTTTGAGCGCTTTGCTCCCACCTCAACTCCATCGGCCGCAACCCAACCTGCCCTGGCGCATCGTCACCGCGCTCGCACTCGCCGGGATCGGGACCTGGCTCATCACGCTGTGGGCCTTGCGCCGGGTCACTTCCCCGCTGGAGCGGCTCATCGGCGCGCTCGAGACCTTTGCCACCCCTCAGGCGTCGGCCACTCCACTGCCCGAACACGGCCCCTACGAAGTCGTACTCACTGCCCGCACCCTCAACGCCCTACGGGAACGCATCGAGCAGCTGCTCGCCGCCCGCACCGCCCTGCTCGCCGGTATCGCACACGACCTGCGCACACCACTGGCGCGCATACGCCTGCGCGTGGAGGTTCTGCCCGAGGACGAGATCCGCAACGGGATCGAGCGCGATTTGGCGGACATGCAAAAGCTCATCGACCTCAGCCTCGACTATGCCCGAAGCCTCACCCCCCATCTCGAATACCAGGAGGTCGATCTCAACGAATTCGTTACCGATCTCGTCGCCCTCTACCGTGAAAGCGGCGTGGAGATCGAAACCATTCTGCCTGCTCCCCCCTTGTCGGCAACGGTCGACCCAGCAGCACTCGGGCGCATCCTCTCGAATCTGCTCGACAATGCCTCACGCTACGGCACTCGCGTGCGACTCACCTTGCGCCCCTCGGCGGAGCGAACCTGCGAGTTCACCATCGAGGACGATGGCCCAGGCATCCCCCGCGAATCGAGACGCGCCGTACTAGAACCCTTCGTTCGGCTAGACCCTTCGCGCAATTACGACACCGGCGGCACGGGGCTGGGTCTAGCGATCGCCGTCAACCTTGCCCGCGCGATGAACGGCACGCTCGTGCTCGAGGATTCCGCACTGGGCGGTCTGTGCGCCCGTCTCATGCTGCCGTGCGAGCCCGCGACGGGTTGCGGGGGCGGGCACGGATCGCTATAGTGAGCGTGTTCGTTCCCGAGGAACCGCACCGTGATCACCATCGAAGTCCGCGACGACCTCATCTCCGCCGCCGTGTTCGGCGAATTCACGCTCGAAGATTTCAAGGAATTCGAGGATGCGGTCGAATACCGCAACCGCTTCGGCGGTCCGGTGGACGTACTGCTCGACCTGCGCAACATGCTGGGGTTTACGATCGACGCTGCCTGGGAAGAATTCCGCTTCGCCCGGCAACATCCGAACGACTTCCGTCGCATCGCCATCGTCGCCGAAGACGACTGGCTTGCCGTGCTGACCTGGCTCGAAAGCCTCTTTCTCGAGGCCGAGATCAAGGTTTTCGACACGGAGGAAGAAGCCCTCGCCTGGCTCAAAGAGGGACGAGATGCACCAGGCCATCCATGACGGCGTCGGCCCCATCCTCTCTGTTCGCACGCTCGCCGAACACCTGGACGATCCTTCCTGGCGGGTGATCGACTGCCGGCACGACCTCAGCGATCCGACGCTCGGCCGCCGGGCCTGGGCGGAGGCCCACATCCCCGGGGCGATCTTCTGGCATCTGGACGAAGATCTCTCCGGTCCACGCACCGGCACGAATGGGCGCCATCCCCTTCCCGCGTATGGCGATTTCGTCCGTTTCGTGGGGACGTGCGGCCTCACGCCCGAGACTCGGATCATCGTCTACGACGACGACGGAGGAATGTTCGCGGCACGCGCGTGGTGGCTGCTGCGCTGGATCGGGCATCGGCGCGTCGCCGTGCTCGACGGGGGCTGGAACGCCTGGCGCAGCGACAATCTGCCGTTCGACCGCAGCGTGCGGCAAGCCGCGCCGTGTACCTACCCGGCCGCACCCGAGCCGTGCATGCCCACCGTCACCGCCGACGAACTCCTCGCCCAACTCGGAACGGGCCGGTTCCTCATCCTCGATGCCCGCAGTCCCGACCGCTATCGCGGCGAGAACGAGGCGCTCGACCCGGTCGCGGGCCACATTCCCGGCGCCGTCAACCGTTGCTACCGCCTCAACCTCGACGAGCACGGCCGCTTCCGCCCACCCAAGGCCCTGCGCGCCGAATTCGCGGCGCTCCTTGCCGGCCGCGATCCGTCGGAAGTGGTACATCAATGCGGCTCCGGCGTCACCGCCTGCCACAACCTGCTCGCAATGGAATGGGTGGGACTTTGCGGCTCGCGCCTCTATCCCGGCTCATGGAGCGAGTGGTGCGCCGATCCGCGCCGTCCGGTCGCCACCGGGCCCGAACCCTGAGAAACGACCCGAGCAGACTACTCCGGCACGTCGACGCGCACCACTTCCGGCAAGGACCGCCCCAGGAAGCGTTCGGCGATCGTCTGGAAACGCAGAGGGACGTCAGTCACGTAGAAACGATGCCGGAGAACGACGCCGACTCCGGCGCGCAGTCCCTCTTCTCGATCGAGCACCTGGGCGGCCTGCTCGGCCGTGGTCACGGCCGAATCGACGATACGCACCCGCGGCCCGGCGATCTCGGCGAGCACCGGCTTGAGCAAGGGATAATGGGTACAGCCGAGCACGAGGGTGTCCACCCCTTCGGCGAGCACCGGCTTGAGGTACTCCTCGGCGGTAAGCCGCGTCACCGGATGGTCGAGCCAGCCCTCCTCCACCAGCGGCACGAAGAGGGCACAGGCTCGTGAATGCACCCGCACGTCGCCGCGCAGCGCGTGAATGCGCAGCGCATAGGCATTGCTATTGATGGTGGTCGGGGTACCGATCACGCCCACCGTGGCGTTACGCGTGGCCGCCACCGCCGCCCGGGCGCCGGCCTCGATCACGTCGAGCACCGGCACGTTCGGCCCGGCGAGCGCACGCACCACTTCCTGCGCCACCGCCGCCATGGTGTTGCACGCCACGATCAGCATCTTCACGTCCTGCGCGAGCAGGAAACGGGTGAGCTGGGCCGCGTAACGCGCGATGGTGTCCGGCGACTTGATCCCATAGGGCACGCGCGCCGTGTCGCCGAAGTAGACGATGGATTCGAACGGTAGCCGCTCCATGAGGGCGCGCACCACCGTCAAACCGCCCACCCCGGAATCGAACACCCCGATGGGGCGCTCCGCCTTCGTCATCCTGTGCCATCCCCGCAAAAGCGCGAGTGTAGCACCGCCCCTCGAGACGCTCCATGCCGCGCGAGCGCCCAGGCGACGTGCTCGCGCACCAGGAGGGAGGGATGCTCGCGCCGCGCCATGAGCGCCGCCACCACCGCCGGACTCGTGGGCGCGTTGCCCAGGACCACGGCCAGGTTGCGCAGCCACCGTTCCCAGCCGATGCGCCGGATGGGGCTGCCGGCGAAGCGCTCCAGGAACTCGGCCTCGCTCCAGGCAAAGAGCGAAGTGAGCGCCGGCGCATCCAACCCATGGCGTGGCGCGAATTCGGGGAGATCGACGCGCCGCGCGAAGCGGTTCCACGGGCAGACGAGTTGGCAATCGTCGCAGCCATAGACGCGATTGCCGATCATCGGGCGCAGGGCTTCGGGAATCGGCCCCGGATGCTCGATGGTCAAATAGGAAATACATCGGCGCGCGTCCAGACGATAGGGAGCCACGATCGCCCGGGTCGGGCAGAGATCGAGGCAACGGGTGCAGCTCCCGCAGTGCGGCGCAACCGGTTCGTCCACCGGCAAGGGCCAATCGGTGAAGATCTCGCCGAGAAAGAAGAAGGACCCTTCCTCTCGGTTCAACAAGAGCGTGTGCTTGCCGCGCCAGCCGAGCCCCGCGCGCTCGGCGAGCGCCACTTCCATCACCGGTGCCGAATCGACGAAGACCCTCCCCCGGTGCGGCCCCAGCGTTTCCATGAACGCAAGGAGCTTTGCCAGGCGCGCGCGCACGACTTTGTGGTAATCCCGCCCCAGGGCATAGCGCGACACGTAACCGAGCCTCGGGTCGGCGAGCACCGTCCGTGCCGGCACCTCCTCCACAGGCCAATAGGGAAAGCGCAAGGAGATCACCCGGACCGTGCCCGGCACCAATTCTGCCGGACGCGCACGCAAAAGCCCATGCCGGCGCATATAATCCATCTCACCGTGGAAGCCAGCCTCCAACCAGGCGAGCAGGCTCGGTTCGCACCGAGACAAATCGGGCTCGGCCACCCGCATCGCCGAAAACCCCAAGGAGGCAGCCGCCTCGGCGATCGCGCGTTTGCGCGCCTGCCAATCGACCAAGTTCGTCATCTCCACAAACGCCCCATGTCCCTGCCTCGTGAAACTTCGGCCATCACCCTATCGCTCAGCGACGAGAATGCCACGGCAGCGCTCGCCGCACGTCTGACCCCCTGCCTTGCCCCTGGCTGGGTCGTTCACCTCGTCGGCCCCTTGGGCGCAGGCAAGACCACCTTCGTGCGCGCGATTCTGCGTGCTCTGGGACACACCGGTCCCGTCAAGAGCCCCACCTACGGACTGGTTGAACTTTATCCTGTTTCTGGATTAAACTTGTATCACTTTGATTTTTATCGGTTCGCGACACCGGAAGAATTCTACGCCGCGGGGCTGGAGGAATACTTCGACGGCACGGGTGTTTGCCTCGTCGAATGGCCGGAAAAAGCTGCAGCACTCGCCCCCGGAGCCGATCTGACGATCACGATCGAACCACGACCAGACGGCAGCCGTGAAGTTCGGCTAACCGCCTCGACCCCGAGGGCTCGCCAATGTCTGAACCGCCTCGCCGCACCATGACGCCCATACCCGCAACGGTCCCTCGGCGCCGTTTCCTCGGACGGGCCGGCGCCCTCCTGGCCGCCTTCACCCTCACGCCCCATCTGGCCAGGGCACAAGGAACGACCTTCGTCGCCGTGCGCGCCTGGCCGGCCGAAGATTACACGAGGATCACCCTCGAAGCGAACCAGCCACTGCATTTCGAGTATCTTTTCGTTCCCGACCCCGACCGGCTCGTGATCGACCTGCCTGGCATGAACATCGACGAAGTGCTCAAGAGCCTACCAGACAAGATCGCGGCCGACGATCCCAACATTCATGGCGTGCGCATCGGTCAGTTCCGTCCCGACGTGGTGCGCGTGGTCATCGACCTCAAACGGCAGGCCGAACCGCAGATTTTCACCTTGGATCCGGTGGCTCAGTATCGCCACCGGCTGGTCATCGACGTCTATCCCAAAACGCCGCGCGACCCCATCGAGGCCCTGCTTGCCGAGCTCGACGGCAAGCGAGCGGCCACATCGCCCACGGCGGCATCCTCCGCGCTGAGCGCAACGCCCGATCTCACCGCTTCAGCCCCTCCCCCTGCCCAGACGAAAGGCGCCCCGACCACGGCTCGGGCCTCGGGCGGAGCCCCCTACGTGGTCGTGATCGATCCCGGTCACGGCGGCGAGGATCCGGGAGCGATCGGCCGCTTCGGCACCCGCGAAAAAGACGTGACCCTGGCCATCGCGCGCCGGCTCAAACGCATCATCGATGCCCAACCCAATCTACGTTGTGCCCTGACCCGTGACGGAGACTATTTCGTTCCCCTTGGCGAGCGCGTACGGCGAGCCCGTAGGGCCCAGGCCGACCTCTTCATTTCCATCCATGCCGACGCCGTGGCCTCCTCGGCACCGCGCGGCAGCTCCGTCTATGTGCTGAGCAATCGCGGCGCCTCGAGCACCACCGCACGTTGGCTCGCCAACAAAGAAAACCAGGCCGACCTCATCGGAGGCATCAATTTGGGGCAACAGAACGAGCACGTCGCCAAGACCTTGCTCGATCTCTCGCTCACGGCGACCATGCAGGATTCCGCCCAGCTCGGGCGCCACGTCCTTACCGCCCTCGGGCAAGTCAATACGTTGCACAAACGCGACATCGAATACGCCAACTTCGCCGTGTTGCGCAATCCGGACGTTCCTGCCATATTGGTCGAGACTGCCTTCATCAGCAACCCAGAGGAAGAGCGGCGACTGAAAGACCCAAAATACCAAGAGCAACTGGCGCAGGCGATCCTCAAGGGACTGCAACGCTACCTCGAGACCACGGCTCCGACCCCCCGCCTGCTGATCGCTGCACGCGAGGGAAGGGGCTGAAAAGACGGCGTTTCGCTGCACAGCCGATATAATCAAAATTTTTTCCGGCACAGCGGCCATGCGCGTCATCCGAGGCAGCGGCGGACCTCATCCGCCCACCGTGCTGACGATCGGCAATTTCGATGGTGTCCATCGCGGACACCAGGTTCTGTTGCGCCTGGTGCGCGAGCGCGCCGACGAAGCCCGGATCCAGGCCGCCGCCCTCACCTTCGAGCCTCACCCGCGTGAATTCTTCGCCCCGCAATCCGCCCCGCCGCGGCTGAGCACCTTGCGCGAGAAGCTCCTCGCGCTCACCGACTCGGCGCTCGATCGCCTGCACGTGCTGCGATTCGACCTGCGCCTTGCCCGGCTCGGAGCCGCGGAATTCATCGAAACGCTGCTCGTGCGCGGTCTCAACGTCAAGCACCTCGTCATCGGCGACGATTTTCGTTTCGGCGCCCGACGCAGCGGAGGTCTCGCCGAACTGCTCGAAGCCGGCGAACGGTATGGTTTCACCGTCGAGCCGATCCCTGAAGTGCGCATCGATCAGTGGCGCGTCTCCAGCAGCCTCATCCGTACCCTGGTGACCGAGGGCAAGCTCGCCCAGGCCGCACGTCTGCTCGGGCGCCCGTACAGCATCGAGGGCCGAGTGATGCACGGCGAGAAACTCGGACGCACGCTCGGCTTTCCCACCGCCAACATCGCCTTGTCGCCGCGCCGGCTCGCTCCGCCGGGCGTCTATGTCTGCGCCGTGACGGGGCTTGCCGCCTCGCCGCTGCCCGCGGTGGCCAACATCGGCCTGCGCCCGACGGTGGGCGGACTCTTGCCGCGGCTCGAGGTCCACCTGCTCGACTGGCACGGCGAATGCTACGGCCGCCGCCTGTGCGTCGCCTTCTTCCACAAACTGCGCGAGGAACGCAAGTTCGCCGGCCTGGACGCCCTGCGAGCCCAGATCGCCGAAGACGTCGTCCATGCCCGCCAATGGCATCGACATCACGGCGCGACGTTCCCCCTGACCGAGGATCATCCATGACCGACTACCGCGCCACGCTCAATCTGCCCGACACCCCCTTCCCCATGCGCGCCAACCTCGCCAAGCGCGAACCCGGCTGGATCGCGCAATGGCAGCAGAAAAAGCTCTATCGCAAGATCCGCGAGGTCTGCCGCGGCCGCCCCAAATTCGTGCTGCACGACGGCCCGCCCTACGCCAACGGCGACATCCACATCGGCCACGCGGTCAACAAGATCCTCAAGGACATCATCGTACGCTCGAAGACGCTGGCCGGGTTCGATGCCCCCTACGTCCCGGGCTGGGACTGCCATGGCCTGCCGATCGAACATCAGATCGAAAAACTCTACGGCAAACACCTGCCGCCGGACGAAGCCCGCCGCCGCTGCCGCGAATACGCCGCCGAGCAGATCCAGCGCCAGATGAAAGATTTCATCCGCCTGGGCGTGCTGGGCGACTGGGACGATCCTTACCTCACGATGAACTTCGCCAACGAGGCGAACGAGATCCGGGCGCTGGGCAAAATCTACGAGCGCGGCTACCTCTACAAGGGGCTCAAACCCGTCAACTGGTGTTTCGACTGCGGCTCGGCCCTGGCAGAAGCCGAAATCGAATACGCCGAGCGCACCTCGCCGGCGATCGACGTCGGTTTCCCCCTCGAAGACCCCGCCGAACGCACGCGCCTCGCCCACGCCTTCGGCCTGAGCGAGCCGCCGCAAGGGCCGATCTACGCCGTGATCTGGACCACCACGCCGTGGACCATCCCCGCCAACCAGGCGATCAACGTGCACCCCGAGGTCGTCTATGAACTGGTGGCCACACCCCGCGGCGCGCTCATCCTCGCCGCGGCGCTGCGGAACAGGCGCTCACGCGCTACGGACTCGAGGGGCGTGTGCTGGGCGCGGCGCACGGCGCGGCGCTCGACCGGCTGCGTTTCCGCCACCCTTTCCATCCCCGCGACAGTCTCGTGATCGCGGCCGATTACGTCGATACCTCTACCGGTACGGGGCTGGTGCATTCGGCGCCGGCCTACGGGGTCGACGACTTTGTCACTTGTCTCAAGGCGGGCATACGCCAGGAAGACATCCTCATGCCCGTGCGCGGCGACGGGACTTACGATCCAGAGCTTCCCTTCTTCGGGGGGCTTTCGATCTGGGACGCGAACCCGAAGATCGTCGCCAAGCTCGAAGAAGTCGGATCGCTCTTCGCCCACGCGCCGATCCGCCACAGCTACCCCCATTGCTGGCGCCACAAGAGCCCGACGATCTACCGCGCCACCGGCCAGTGGTTCATCGCCATGGACACGATCCCCGGTCGCACCCTGCCCGATGGCGAGACCCTGCGCGACAAAGCCTTGCGCGGGGTGGAAGCCACACGCTTCTATCCGGCCTGGGGCCAAGCGCGGCTGCACGCCATGATCGCCAATCGTCCCGACTGGTGCATCTCGCGCCAACGTAACTGGGGCGTGCCGATCGCCTTCTTCGTCGACAAAACCACGGGCGAGCCGCACCCAGCTACGGCGCAGCTCATCGAGGAAGTCGCCCGGCGCGTCGAGCGCGAGGGAATCGACGCCTGGTTCCGGCTCGATCCCCGCGACCTCCTCGGCGAGGAAGCCGACCGCTACGAGAAAGTGCTCGATACGCTGGACGTGTGGTTCGACTCCGGCACCACCCACGTGCACGTACTGCGCGGCTCGCACCCCGAGCTGGAACATCCGGCCGACCTCTACCTCGAAGGCTCCGACCAGCACCGCGGCTGGTTCCATTCGTCGCTGCTCACCGGCTGCGCCATCGACGGGCATCCGCCCTACCGGGGGCTGCTCACGCACGGATTCGTCGTCGACGGCCAAGGGCTGAAGATGTCGAAATCGCGCGGCAACGTCGTCGCACCGCAGCAGGTGGCCGACACGCTCGGCGCCGAAATCCTGCGTCTGTGGGTCGCCGCCACGGATTATTCCGGCGAGCTCACCATCTCCAAGGAGATCCTCGACCGCGTCGTCGAGGTCTACCGGCGACTGCGCAACACGCTGCGCTTCATGCTCGCCAACGTGGCCGACTTCGAGTACGCGCGGGATGCGGTTCCGGTGGAAGACATGGTGGAGCTCGACCGCTACGCCCTGCTGCGGCTAGCGCGCCTGCAGGCGCAGGTCTGCGCCGACTACGAGCGTTTCGAATTCCACAAGGTGGTGCAGGCGCTGCAGAACTACGCCGCCGAGGAGCTGGGCGCCTTCTACCTCGACGTCCTCAAGGATCGCCTCTACACGACCCCGGCCGATGGGCTGCCGCGGCGGTCGGCACAGACGGCACTCCACCACATCTTGCACGCCTTCGTGCGCCTGATGGCGCCGGTGCTCGCTTTCACCGCCGAAGAGATCTGGACCTACCTCACCGGCAGCGACGACGACAGCGTGATGCTGCATACCTGGCACGAGATTCCGGAAGTCGCTGACGCCGAGACGATCGAACGTCGCTGGACGCTCGTGCTCGAGACGCGCGAGGCGGTCAACAAGGCGATCGAGGCGGTGCGCATGCAAGGCCGCGTCGGCCCCTCGCTGCAGGCCGAAGTCACGATCCGTGCCCACGGCGAACGCTACGCCGCGCTCGCGGCCTTGGGCGCAGAGCTCAAGTTCGCCCTCATCACCTCGGAAGCGCGTCTGGCGGAAGTCGACTCGCCCACAGACGAGGGAATCGAGGTCGAGCCGAGCCCACACGCCAAATGCGAGCGCTGCTGGCACTATGAAGCCGACGTGGGCAGCGACCCCGAGCACCCCACCCTGTGCGCGCGTTGCATCGACAACCTACACGGCGCGGGCGAGACGCGCCGCTGGGCATGAGCGCCTTCGCCCGCCTGCGGCCGACGCTCGCCATTGCCCTGGCGGTGATGGCGCTCGATCAGGGTAGCAAGCTCGCCCTCTCGCGTTGGCTCCCCGAGGGTGAGCGCCTGGTGCTCGCGCCTTTCCTGCAGCTCGTCTCGGTATACAATCCGGGAGCGGCCTTCAGCTTTCTCGCGCAAGCCGGAGGCTGGCAGCGCGGGTTCTTCCTCGTGCTCGCGCTCGCCGTGAGCGCATGGCTGCTTTGGCTCGCCGCGGCTAGAGAGGCAGGACGGATGGAGCGCCTCGCCTATGGTCTGATCGTCGGCGGGGCGCTCGGCAATGCCATCGACCGGCTGGTGCATGGCGCAGTCTACGATTTCCTGCTCTTTCACGCCGGCCGTTGGGCTTGGCCCGCCTTCAACCTCGCCGACAGCGCCATCACCGTCGGCGTGGCGTTGCTGCTGTGGCACCAATGGCGGCAAGGCAAACAGGCGCGTCACGCCAACGAACCACCAAATGAGACCCCGACATGACCGACACCGTCCGCCCCGACAGCCTCGTCACCCTCCACTACCGTTTTCTCCTCGAAGACGGCACCGCCGTGGTGAGCACCTTCGAGGCCACCCCTGCCACCTTACAACTTGGCACGGGGGAAGTGCTGCCGGCGCTCGAGCGCTGTTTGGTGGGACTGAGCGTGGGTGAGCATCGCGTCTTCACGCTGCCACCCGAAGAAGCCTTCGGCCCGCACCGCCCCGAGCTCGTCGAGCGAGTGGCGCGTGCCGATTTTCCACCGGAAGTCACCGAGGCCATGACGCTCATGGAGTTCGCCGCTCCCGACGGTTCGCGCTATACGGGTCTGGTACGGGAACTCACCGAGGAGTATGGCGTCGTGGACTTCAACCATCCCCTTGCCGGCAAGACCGTCCGGCTCGAAGTGCACATCATCGGCATCAGCTGACCCCACTATGGCTACTACTCCTCCCACCGTGATGCTCGCCAACCCCCGCGGCTTCTGCGCCGGGGTCGATCGTGCCATCGAGATCGTCGAGCGGGCACTCGAACGCTTCGGCGCCCCCATCTATGTACGCCACGAGATCGTGCACAACCGCCACGTGGTCGAAACCCTGCGCGCGCGCGGGGCCGTTTTCGTCGAAGAGCTCGACGAAGTCCCCGACGGGGCCGTCGTCGTCTTCAGCGCCCACGGCGTGGCTCAGACGATCCACGAGCGCGCCCGGGCGCGTGGCCTCACCGTGCTCGACGCCACTTGCCCCCTGGTCACCAAGGTGCACCACGAAGTGCAGCGGCTGCACCGCCAAGGCTACGACATCGTGATGATCGGACACCGCGGGCATCCCGAGGTCGAGGGAACGATGGGGCAAGTGCCCGATCGCATCCACCTCGTGGAGACCGAAGAAGAGGTTGACCGGCTCTCGCTCGATCCCGAACGCTGTGCCTACGTGACCCAGACGACACTCTCGGTCGATGACGCCCGGCGCATCATCGCACGGCTCACCGCACGCTATCCTCGCATTCTCGGCCCCAAGAAAGACGACATCTGCTACGCCACGCAAAACCGCCAGGATGCCGTCAAGCAGCTTGCCACCCAATGCGACCTCGTGCTGGTGATCGGCTCTCCCAACAGCTCCAACTCCAATCGCCTGCGGGAAGTGGCCGCGGCGCTGGGCATCCCGGCACGGCTCATCGAGGACGAAACGGCGCTCACGGCCGAGACGCTCGGCCAAGCACGGCGCATCGGCCTCACCGCCGGCGCCTCGGCCCCGGAAGAACTCGTACAGCGCGTCCTCGCCCGGCTACGCCAGCTGGGGGTCAGCGACATCGCCGAACTCCCGGGCGTGGCGGAAAACGTCCGTTTCACCCTTCCCAAAACCCTCACGGAGGCGACATGAACGAACCCGCCGCCGCACCCGAGAACCTCGACTTCGAAGCCGCGCTCACCGAACTCGAGCGCATCGTCCAGGCGCTCGAGACCGGCCGCCTACCGCTCGAGACGGCCCTACAACGCTATCAGCAAGGCGTGGCGCTGGTGCGTCGCTGCCGTCAGGTGCTCGACGAAGCCGAGCAGCGCCTGCTCGCCATCGAAAACGGCTCCCTCGTGCCCCTAGACCCTCCCGTCGAACGATGACGCTCTCCGTGCGCGAACCGTTCGAGCTCTGGTGCGAGCGCCGCCGGGCCCTCGTCGAACACTTCCTCGAACAAATCCTTCCGCCGGCCGACACGGAACCTCGGCGCCTGCACGAAGCGATGCGCTACGCCGTGCTCGGTGGCGGCAAACGCATCCGGCCGCTGCTCGTCTTCGCCTCCGGCGAGGGATTCGGGGCCCCGACCGAAGCGCTGTTGCCCGTCGCGGCGGCGGTCGAGCTCATCCACGTCTATTCGCTGGTCCACGACGACCTGCCCGCGATGGACGACGACACCCTGCGCCACGGCCGCCCCACCGTCCATGTGGCCTTCGACGAAGCCACGGCACTACTCACCGGAGATACGTTGCAGACACTCGCCTTCCAGCTCCTGGCCACGCCCCTACCCAATCTGCCGGCAAACCGTCAGCTCTGCCTGGTGCGCGAACTCGCCCGCGCCAGCGGTTCGCACGGTATGGCCGGAGGACAGGCGCTCGACCTGGAAGCCACCGGCCGAAAGATCCCCCTGGAATCGCTGCAAGCCCTGCATCGGCGCAAAACGGGGGCGCTCATCCGCTATGCGGTCCTCGCCGGCGCTTACTGCGACGAACCCGATGCGCAAGCCCATGCCACGCTCGAGCGCGGTGCCAACGCCCTCGGGCTGCTCTTCCAGATCACCGATGACATCCTGGACGCCACTGCCGATAGCACCACCCTGGGCAAGACCGCCGGCAAGGACGAACGCCACGCCAAGGCCACCTATGTCACGCTCCTGGGGTTGGAGGGAGCGATCGAGGCTGCACGAAATACCCTGGCAGAAACCCTCACTGCATTCACCGCCCTGGGACCGCCTGCCGAGCGCCTGTGCGAGCTCGCCCGTTTCGTCGCCGATCGCCGGCGCTGATCCATCATGACGACCGAACGTTTTCCCCTGCTCACCCGCATCGAGGACCCGGCCGATCTGCGCCGCCTGTCGCTGCCCGAACTCAAGCGGCTCGCCGCCGAGTTGCGCCAGTTCATCCTCGAGACGGTGGCCCGCACCGGCGGGCACCTGGCCTCCAATCTCGGCGCCGTCGAGCTCACCCTCGCGCTGCACTACGTCTACGACACCCCGTACGATCGCCTCGTCTGGGACGTGGGGCACCAGACTTACGGCCACAAGATCCTCACCGGTCGGCGCGACCGCATGGCCACACTGCGCCAACTCGGAGGATTGTCCGGTTTCCCCAAGCGCGAGGAAAGCCCTTACGACACTTTCGGCACGGGACACTCTTCCACCTCCATCTCCGCGGCGCTGGGCATGGCGGTCGCCGCCCGGGCCCGCGGCGAGAAACGCCAATGCGTGGCGGTGATCGGCGATGGGGCGATGTCGGCCGGAATGGCCTTCGAGGCGCTCAACCATGCCGGCGACCTCGACGGGATCGATCTCACGGTGATCCTCAACGACAACGAAATGTCGATCTCGCCGCCGGTGGGGGCGCTCACCCAGATATTCGCGCGGCTCCTGAGCGGCGAACCTTACAATACCGCGCGCCGGGTGGGCGAAACGGTGCTCTCCGCCGCCCCGCCGATCAAGGCGCTCGCCCGACGCGTCGAAGAGCACGTCAAAGGCATGATCTCGCCGCCGGGTACGCTCTTCGAGGAATTCGGTTTCCACTATTACGGCCCCATCGACGGGCACGACCTCGACGTGCTGGTGCCGACGCTCGCCAACATCCGCAAACTCGGCGGCTTGCGCTTCGTGCATGTCGTCACGAAAAAAGGGCGCGGTTACAAACTCGCCGAGGCCGACCCGGTGCTCTATCACGGCGTATCGCGCTTCGATCACGCCCGGGGGCTGGAGCCGACCAAGGGCACTCGCCCCACCTATACCCAGATCTTCGGCGACTGGATCTGCGACATGGCCGCGCGCGATCCACGCCTCATCGGCATCACCCCCGCGATGCGCGAGGGTTCGGGCCTGGTGCGCTTCGCCCAGGAATACCCCGAACGCTACTTCGACGTCGGCATCGCCGAACAGCATGCCCTCACCTTCGCCGCGGGGCTTGCCTGCGAGGGGTTCAAACCGGTGGTGGCGATCTACTCCACCTTCCTGCAACGCGCCTACGATCAACTCATCCACGACATCGCCCTGCAGAAATTGCCCGTGGTCTTCGCCATCGACCGCGGCGGGCTGGTGGGCGCCGACGGACCCACGCACCATGGCGCCTTCGACCTGAGCTTCCTTGCCTGCGTCCCCAATCTCGTGGTGATGGCACCGGCCGACGAGAACGAATGCCGCCGCATGCTCACCACCGCCTTCCTGCACGACGGTCCGGCGGCGGTACGTTATCCCCGCGGCCACGGCCCCGGCATCCCCGTCGATCCGGGGTTGGAGCCTTTGCCGATCGGCAAGGCCGAACTGCTGCGCCAGGGCCGACGCATCGCCCTGCTCGCCCTCGGTTCGATGGTAGCCCCGGCGCTCGAAGTCGGCGAGCGGCTCGACGCCACGGTGGTCAACCTGCGCTTCGTCAAACCGCTCGACGAGACCACGATACGCGCCGTGGCCGCCACGCACGAGGTGCTCGTGACGCTGGAAGAAAACGCCGTCATCGGTGGCGCTGGCAGCGAGATCGCCCGCATCAGCCAGACGCTGGAAACTCCCCCGCGACTACTGCGACTGGGCCTGCCCGATCGCTTCGTCGAGCACGGCGAGCACGGTCAACTCCTGCACCTGCTGGAGCTGGACGTCGACGGCATCCTGGCGGCGATAGAGCGCTTCGATGACGGTGATGCTTGACGAGAACCCATGGCGGGCTACGATACGACCGAACCCCAAGAACGAGACGAGAGAACCCGACGATGAACGAACCCCTCCAAGCCATCCCCGACGTGCAATCCTTCGCCGATCACCGCCACATGGCCATCGACAAGGTCGGCATCAAGAGCATCCGTCATCCCATCCGCGTGAGCGACCGTAGCGGCGGCGTGCAGCACACGGTGGCCACTTTCAACATGTACGTGGGGCTGCCGCACAACTTCAAGGGCACGCACATGTCGCGTTTCGTCGAGATCCTCAATGCCCACGAGCGCGAGATCTCGGTCGAGAATTTCGAACCCATGCTGCGGCAGATGGTCGAGCGGCTCGAAGCCGAGACCGGCCACATCGAGATGAGTTTCCCCTACTTCATCGAGAAACACGCTCCCGTAACCGGCGTGGCGAGCCTCATGGACTACGACGTCACCTTCATCGGCGAGATTCTCTCCGGCGGCGAATACCGCTTCACGATGAAAGTGGTGGTCCCGGTCACGAGCCTGTGCCCCTGCTCGAAGAAAATCTCGGCCTATGGAGCGCACAACCAGCGCTCACACGTCACCATCACCGCGCGCACGATCGATCACGTCTGGATCGAAGAGCTCGTGCAACTGGCCGAGAAAGAGGCCTCCAGCGAACTCTACGGGCTCCTGAAACGCCCCGACGAGAAGTACGTCACCGAGCACGCCTACGACAACCCGAAGTTCGTCGAAGACATGGTGCGCGACGTCGCCGCCCGGCTCGATGCCGATCCGCGCATCGTGCACTACATCGCCGAATCGGAAAATTTCGAGTCCATCCACAATCATTCGGCCTATGCGCTGATCGAGCGCGACAAGACCAAACCCCGTTGACGCAAAAAGGCGCCGGTCGGCCTGCCCCGGCGCCTTTTCAATCCTGCCGTACGGCCTCAGCGCGGCGGAATGAACACTACCGCTTCGCCCTCCAGCACCACCTTGTCGCGCACGATGCAACGCGTATCGAGCGTGACGCGGCGCTTTTCCGGCAGCAGGCCGATGACGGTCGCCCGCGACACCACCGTATCGCCGGAATGCACCGGGGCGAGGAAGCGCACCGTCTGTGACACATATACCGCCCCCGGGCCCGGCATCTTCGTGCCCAGCACCGACGAGACGAAGCTCACGGTGAGAAAGCCGTGGGCGATGCGCCCCTTGAACATGGTCGTAGCGGCGAACTCGTCGTCCATGTGCACCGGGTTCATGTCGCCCGAGACGCCGGCGAACATGAGGATGTCGGCGTCGGTGACGGTGCGACTCGTCTCCGCCGTCATTCCGACGTGCAGCTCCTCGAAGCGATAGCCCATGATCGCATTGAAGTCCCTTGCCATTCTTCTTCTCCTGTGCTCTGAATTGGGAAATACAGTTTACCATGGGTATGCTGCAGTGCAAAAAATCCTGCAGGAACCCCAACGCCCACCAGACGTTCCAAGCAGGAAAAAAAGCCCTTTCCTGCCGTCTTATCTCGCCCCGAAGGGCGATAGGGCGGTGTTATCGTGTCTGCATCAGTCATTGCGCCCGAGCCTCCGCCACCATGGGAATCCAGCCCCCGCCTGCCGAACCCTTCCGGCCCGACTTTTCCGAGGGCGCGGAAACGGGCCTGTATCTCGCCCTTCTCGAGCTCATCGACGAAGGGCTCATCCTCACCAGCGACGAGACCATCCTGGAGGCGAACACTGCCGCCTGTCGACTGCTCGAGCGCGACTACCGTGACCTGATCCGGCAGCCGCTTGCCACGCTCTTCCCCTCGGACAAGGAATTCCTGCAAGCCAGGGCTCGCTGGTTCATCCAGGGGCAAAGCCGCGGCAGCATCCGTATCGCGCTACCCGGCGGCCGTTCGCGCCTTTTCCGCTTCATCGCCGCCGCCCGCCTGCGCCCCGGCCTGCACGCGATCCTTTTCTCGCCCGATCTGATCGGAGAGGTATATCGCGACGTCGCGCACACCGATGCGTTCTGGCCCCGGCTTGCCGCCGCCGTGCCTCAACCGGTGGTGGTACTCGACGACGCCGGGCGCATCGCCGCGCTCAACGATGCCGCCCGACCTTTCTTCCCTTCCGAACGGCGAGAATGGCTGCTACAACCGCTCACGCACTTCGCCGCCGTCTCCTGGCCGGAAGAAGGCGAGGCACCGCTCGCCCGCATCGAGGGACTGGGCGAGGCCCCGGTACGCGCCCGGGTGCTCGAGGGGCCACAGCTGGGATGGCGCGTCCTCGTCTTCGAGCGGCTGCCGCGATTCGCTCCTGCTACCATCTCTCCCGCCCGGTCGGCCCCGTCGCTCGATCCACTCGCCGTTGCCCTGAGGGAAAGCCCGGCGGAATCCTTCGCCTTGCAGCTGGAACCGCTCGTCGATCTCCAGCAGCGTCGGCTTGCCGGCGCCCACGCCCGACTCGTGTGGAATCACCCTGCCACCGCCGGCCTGGCCCCCGAACGGCTCACCGAACTCGCACGCCGCGCCCAGGCCGTACCGCAGCTCACCCGCTATGCCCTGGCCAGACTGCCCAAGCTCGCGGCGCGCATTCCGGGGCGGCTCACGCTCACCCTGGCGGCCGAGGCACTGCGTGACCCCGAATTTCCCCCGGCGGTAGAGGCGGCGCTCGCCGCCGGCATCCGTCCCGAGGCGCTCGAA
This sequence comes from Tepidiphilus baoligensis, assembly GCF_012911495.1. Taxonomy (NCBI): domain Bacteria; kingdom Pseudomonadati; phylum Pseudomonadota; class Hydrogenophilia; order Hydrogenophilales; family Hydrogenophilaceae; genus Tepidiphilus; species Tepidiphilus baoligensis. The sequence continues at coordinate 23,228 of NZ_JAAAUB010000014.1, read as the reverse complement.
TTCGCGCTCGATCTGCCCGCCTGTGCCGCACTCGACACCGAGGCGGCCGCGACGCTGCTCGCCCTCTCCCGACGCGGCATCCGCTGGATCGCCGCCGGTCTCGACGAGGCCGCCTTGCCGCTCGAGCAACTCGCCCGCCTCCCTTGGAGCGGGGTGATGCTGCCTGCTGCGTGGGTCGCGGGACTCGGGCGGGACGAACGGCTCGAAGCCCTCGTCGGGGGAACGGTATCGCTCGCGCAGGCCATGCATCTCGAAGTCCGCGCCCAAGGCGTGGCCACGGCGGGACAACGCGATTTCCTCACCGCGCTGGGCGTTCGATTGCAACAAGGCCCCTGGTTCGGCCCGGCCGTCACCTCGGGCGAACCTTTACACGTCAAGGGGATGGATTGATCGGCCTCGGCGCCAGGGAAAGGATCAGCGCGACAACACCGTCCGGCAATCCTCCTCGCGGCCGGTGAGCGCGCCGAGTCGCCCGAGCTGGCGCTCCAGCACTTCGTCCGGAATGCTGCGGTTCAGGCACCAGTCGCGCAGCTGTAGCATCAGGGCGAGCGTCTGCAAGTCGATGGAAGTCGCCCAAATACCGGCAAAACCCGGATCGGGCCCCTCGCGCAACGGCGGAGTCGGCAAGTCCCGCCGTACTTCCGGAGCGGCAAGTGGCGGCACCGCCTGCGGCGGCGCGGTCCCCTGCGCGAAAACGCCACCGGAGAGCACGCACGCCACGACCACGACATATCGCATCGCCGCCCGCTTCAGGCTTCCAGCTCCTTGAGGCGCTGGATGATGCGCGCCACCACTTCCTGCGCGCTGCCATAGACCATGTGGCAGTTGTCGCGGTAGAAGAGCTCGTTCTCGATGCCCGAGTAGCCCGTTCCCTTGCCGCGCTTGATCACCAGCACCTCGCGCGCCTGGTCGACGTTGAGGATGGGCATGCCGTAGATGGGGCTCGCCTTGTTGGTACGCGCCGCGGGGTTGACCACGTCGTTGGCCCCGATCACCAGGGCGACGTCGGTCTGGGCGAACTCGGCGTTGATCTCCTCCAGATCGAAGATCTTGTCGTAGGGCACCCCGGCCTCGGCCAGCAACACGTTCATGTGCCCCGGCATGCGCCCGGCCACGGGGTGGATGGCGAACTTCACTTCCACTCCCGCCTCTTCCAGGAGCTGCGCCATCTCCCATACCTTGTGCTGGGCGCCGGCCACTGCCATGCCGTAGCCCGGCACGATGATCACCTTCTGCGCATAGCGCAGGGTGGCCGCCGCGTCGTCGGGCGAATACTCTTTGAGCGAACCCGTCACTTCACCCTCTGCCTCCTGCGCCTCGCCGGTGATCGGCGCAAAGATCACGGTGCGGATCGAGCGGTTCATCGCCTTGGCCATGAGGAGGGTGAGCAAGGTGCCGGAAGCTCCGACCACCGTCCCCGCGACGATGAGCAAGGGGTTGGCGAGCACATACCCTTCGAAACCGACTGCCAGGCCCGTAAAGGCATTGAGGAGCGAAATGACCACCGGCATGTCCGCCCCACCGATGGGCAAGGTCAGCAGCACCCCCAGCGCCAGGGCGAGGAGGAAGAAAACCGTGAGCTCGAACCCGCCCGGATGAGAAGAAAACCCGATCGTCAGTCCGATGCCAAAAGTGAAGAGGGCGAGGAAGAAGGCCACGTTGTTTTGCTGCGGCACCCGGTAGGTCTTCTTCAAGAGCCCCTGCAGCTTGGCAAAAGCCACGCAGCTGCCGGAAAAAGCCACCGCCCCGATGATCGCCCCCAAGGCCGCGAGCAAGCCGACCGAAGGATGATGGACCGCATCTGCGCGCATGAACTCCACCGCAGCGATCGCCGCCGCCGCGCCCCCGCCCATGCCGTTGTAGATCGCCACCATCTGCGGCATGTCGGTCATCTTCACTGTCTTGCCGAGATACCAGGCGATCGCTGCGCCGATCACGATCGCGGTGATCATCAGACCGTAGTTGTGCATCCCCGGCAGATAGAACGTGACCAGCACCGCCGCGAGCATGGCATAACCCGCCCACTGCACGCCACGGCGCGCCGTGGCTGGCGAGCTCATCGCCTTCAAGCCAACGATGAAAGCAACGGCCACGAGGAAATAGACGAACTGGATGAACGTACTCATCGCCCGCTCTCCCCGGCACCTTTGTTCGACTTGAACATTGCCAGCATCCGCTCGGTGACGACGTAGCCCCCCGCCGCGTTGGCCGCCCCCAAGAGCACGGCGATGAAGCCAATGGCAAGCGAGGCCGCATCATCCGGTGGGGTCTGCCCTAGTACGATCATCCCCCCGATCAAGACGACGCCGTGGATGAAATTGGACCCGGACATCAACGGCGTGTGCAGAATGACCGGCACTCGCGCGATCACCTCATAGCCCGTAAACGCCGCCAACATGAAAATGAACAACGCGCTCATACCGTCCATCGCAGCCCCCTCCTCACAGTCCTAACCATTGGCGCACCCGCTCGCTCTTGAGCTCGCCGGCATGTGTCATGCAGGTGCCGGCGAGCACCTCGTCGTCCCACGACAGCGACGACACCCCATCACGCAGGAAGAGCGAGACGAAATTGAACACGTTCTTGGCGAACATCTCGGAAGCATGCACCGGCATACGGCTCGGCACAAAAGTCGGACCGATCACCAGCACTTCCCCGATCCAGGTCTTCTCGCCCGGCACCGTCCCCTCGACGTTGCCTCCCGTCTCCGCGGCCAGATCCACCACCACGGCGCCGGGACGCATGCGCGCGATCATCTCGGCGGTGATGATGCGCGGCGCCGGTCGCCCGGGGATGGAGGCGGTGGTGATGAGCGCATCGGCCTGCCCCACGGCCTTGCCGAGTTTCTCCGCCTGCAGTGCTTTCTCTTCTTCGGTGAGCTCGCGCGCATAGCCACCCTCGCCCACGGCGCGCACCCCCGTATCGAGGAACTTCGCCCCAAGCGACTCCACCTGCTCGCGCGTGTCGGGGCGCACGTCGTAGGCTTCCACCGCCGCGCCCAGCCGCCGGGCGGTGGCGATCGCCTGCAACCCCGCCACGCCGGCGCCGATCACCAGCACCTTGGCCGGACGGATGGTGCCGGCGGCATAGGTGAGCATGGGGAAGAACTTCGGGCTGTGGTCGGCGGCGATCAGCGCCGCCTCGTAGCCGGCCACCGTCGCCTGGGAAGAAAGGATGTCCATGCTCTGCGCGCGCGAGATGCGCGGCAAGAGCTCCAGGGCGAAGGAGGTGATGCGCCGTTCGATCAGCCGCTCGACCCGCTCCCGGCTCGCCCAAGGCTGCAGCGCCCCCACCAGGATCGAGCCTTCGGGCATGAGCGCGAGTTCCTCGTCGCGCGGCGGCTGCACGCACAGCACCAACTGCGCGCGGCGAAACACCTCCTCCGGCTCGGACAGGATTTCCACGCCGGCAAAGGCTTCGTCAGCCCAATGCGCCCGCTTGGCCGCACCGCTGGCCATCACGACCTTTGCCCCCAACGCCTCGTATTTCTTCACCAGATCCGGCACCAGCGCTATCCGCCGCTCCTGCGGCTGCGGCGCGCTTGCCACCCCCACGATCACACCCATGTCATCCCCTCTCTTCTCTCCATTTGATCACCGATGAGGCTCGATCAGCTCCTGCCCCCCCATCCACGGACGCAGCGCCTCGGGCACCACCACCGAACCGTCGCGCTGCTGGTAATTTTCCAGCACCGCCACCAGCGTACGCCCCACCGCCAATCCCGAGCCATTCAAGGTATGTACCGGTTGGGGTTTGCCCTTGCCGCCGGCGGGGCGGAATCGCGCCTGCAAGCGGCGGGCCTGGAACGCCTCGAAGTTCGAACACGAAGAAATCTCGCGGTAGGTATTCTGCCCCGGCAGCCATACTTCCAAATCATAGGTCTTCGCCGACGAAAACCCAAGATCGCCGGCGCACAAGACCACTTTCCGGTAGGGAAGATTCAGGCGCTGCAGTACCGCCTCCGCGTGCCCGGTGAGCTCCTCGAGCGCCTCCCAGGAGCGGTCCGGGTGCTCGATGCGCACCAGCTCCACCTTGTCGAACTGATGCTGGCGGATCATGCCCCGCGTGTCGCGCCCATAGGCGCCGGCCTCCGAGCGGAAACACGGCGTGTGCGCGACGAACTTGAGGGGCAGATCGCGCTCCTCGAGGATCTCGTCGCGCACGAGGTTGGTCACCGGTACCTCGGCCGTCGGAATGAGGTAGAAGTTTTCCGGATCGCGCGGGACGGCGAAGAGATCCTCGGCGAATTTGGGTAGCTGTCCGGTGCCGAAGAGACTGCGCGCATTGACGAGATAGGGCACATAGACTTCGAGGTACCCGTGCTCGCGCGTGTGCAGATCGAGCATGAACTGCCCCAGCGCCCGATGCAGTCGCGCCAGGTCGCCACGCATCACGGCAAAGCGCGCTCCGGCAATCTTCGCCGCCGCCTCGAAGTCCAACCCCAGTGGCGCGCCCACATCGACGTGATCGCGCACGGGAAAATCGAACGTCCGCGGGGTACCCCAGCGCGACGCCTCCACGTTGTCGGCCTCGCTCGTCCCATCGGGAACGGTAGGATGCGGAAGGTTGGGCAAGGTGGCGAGGAAGGATTCCAACTCGGTGAGCAGGGCCGAAAGGCGCTCTTCGCAGGTGTCGAGCTCCGCGGTGATCAGGGCAAGCTGGGCAAGCACCTCGGAGGCGTCCTCGCCTCGCCCTTTACGCCGCCCGACTTCCTTCGAGAGGGCATTTCTCTGCGCCTGCAGCTCCTGCGTGCGGGTCTGAAGGTCTTTGCGCTCGGACTCGAGCGCCTCGAACCGGGACCAGTCGATCTTCGCGCCACGCCGCGCGAGCGCCGCCTTCACTTCGTCGAGCCGGGTGCGCAACCACTGAACGTCGAGCATCACACATCCTGATCAATCGTCTGACGGGGTGCAACGATACCAGTTCTGCCCATATCCGACAACGATCGGGCGCGAAGAAACGATCGATAGTCAGGGTCAAAGACGGAACATCATTCCGAAACAAAAAAATCATTGGCAATAATGAGTTGCAGCGCCTACAGTGACCGGTGCGGCATATTTTCGAAGGGCCCCTCGCCATGCTCACGTTACGCGACTGCCTCGACTACTGCAGCCTCACCGAAGAAGAAATCGGGCTGCTGGCCGAGCACCATGATCTTCCCGCCGAAGCTGCCGGCCTCATCGCCTGCAGCCTCTCCCAATCCGACGAAGGCATCGTCGTGCTGACCAACTGGCTGCTCGAGATCGCCGAGCGAGCCTTGGCGCAAGGTGACGCCACCAAGGCCCAACGCGCCCATGAGGCCTGCAAGCGGCTGCTCGCCGACCATCCCTTGCACGCCCCTGCCAACGCCGGTTCATGAACGGCGCTCTTGCGCCTGCGCATCCAATTCACGCAGGTGCTCCAGCTTGGCGCGGATCTTCGCCTCCAGCCCCCGTTCCACGGGTCGATACCAGCGCTGCGGCGTCATGCCGTCGGGGAAATAACGCTCGCCGGCGGCGTACCCTTCCGGCTCGTCGTGCGGATAGCGGTAAGTCTTGCCGAAGCCCAACTCCTTCATGAGCCGGGTCGGGGCGTTGCGCAGATGCAGCGGAACCGGGCGCGAGCCGTCCTGACGCACGAAGGCACGCGCGGCGTTGTACGCGAGGTACACGGCGTTCGACTTCGGTGCACAGGCCAGGTACACCACCGCCTCGGCGAGCGCCAGCTCCCCTTCGGGAGAACCCAACCGTTCGTAAGCGGCACAGGCATCGAGGGCGAGCGTGAGCGCGCGTGGATCGGCAAGACCCACGTCTTCGCTGGCCATGCGCACGATGCGCCGCCCCAGATAGAGCGGATCGGCGCCACCGTCGAGCATGCGCACGAACCAGTAGAGCGCGGCGTCGGGGTCGGATCCGCGCACCGCCTTGTGCAGGGCCGAGATCTGGTCGTAGAAGGCGTCGCCCCCCTTGTCGAAGCGCCGCAGCCGCTCGCCCATCACCGAACGCGCGAACGGCACGTCGATCACCGCCTGCCCTCGTGCCCGCGCCGCCTGCCACAGCCACTCCACGTCGTTCAACAGCCGCCGCGCATCCCCGTCGGCGAGTTCGACCAGCATGGCGCGCGCCGCCTCGTCCAAAGGAACCGCCTCCTCGGGAAAACGCGCCTCGGCACGCGCGAGCAGCGTCGTGAGTGCCGTTGCATCCAGGGGTTCGAGCCGCAACACGGTGGTGCGCGACAGCAGCGCCGAATTGACCTCGAAGGAAGGGTTCTCGGTGGTCGCCCCGATGAAGGTCACCAAGCCTTCCTCGACCTGATGCAGGAAGGCGTCCTGCTGCGCCTTGTTGAAGCGGTGCACTTCATCGACGAAGAGCACCGTCGTGCCGCCGCGTTCGCGCTCGGCACGGGCCTCGTCGATCGCCGCGCGGATCTCCTTCACCCCCGCCATGACGGCCGACAGGGCGATGAAGCGCGCCCCCACCGCCTGCGCGAGCAAGCGGGCGAGTGTGGTTTTTCCCACCCCGGGCGGTCCCCACAGGATCATGGAAAAAAGCCGCCCCTGCTCCCAGGCGACCCGCAGCGGCTTGCCCGGACCGAGCAGATGCTCCTGCCCCACCACCTCGTCGAGGTGCTGCGGACGCATGCGCTCGGCGAGCGGCGCGCGCGCCTCCCCGCTCATCGCCGCCCCGGGTGGTTTTCCAGCACCTTGGTGCCGGGCGGCGGAGTAAAGGCAAACTCGGCCGGCGGCACCGACCAGGCCCGCTGAAACTCGGTGAACGTAATCTCGCTCGTCTGGCCGAAATGATCCTCGATGCGCATGCGCCGCAACCGCTCTCCTTCGCCTTCGACCACGACGCGCTCGATGCCCGCTTCGGCCGAACGCGCCCGCAGGCGCACCGCCCAGCGCTCGCCATCGATCTCCCCACCCTCCGGGACGAACTCGCGATGCAAGGCTTGGGAGTCTGCGAGAATCGCCGCGGGCGAGCCAGAGAGCGCGTGGGTGAACTGCATCACCATCACCTGCTCCAGATCCGGATCCCAGACCTGCACGACCGTTCCATCGCTCACCACCAGCTGCTTCGCCGGCGAGTGCACTTCCCAGCGGAAACGGCTCGGCCGTTCATAGAGGAATCGTCCCTCGGCACGCTGCAGCACTCGCCCCTGACGATCGAGCACCTCTTGACGGAATCGCCCCTGTGCTGCATTCGTTTGCGACACGAACGCTTCGAGCCTTCGCACCGCCTCCTCGGCCACTGCCGGTTGCTGGGCAAGGGCCACACCGGCAAACATCATCCACAACGCAACCCCCCATCCGGCCAACACCTTCGTCACGCCTCTTCTCCCCGTGCCGGCACCAGCACCTGGCGGTTGCCGTTGTGCTCCGGCGGCGATACCAGTCCCGCGCGTTCCATCGCCTCGATGAGCCGCGCCGCGCGGTTGTAACCGATGCGCAGATGCCGCTGCACCAGCGAGATCGACGGGCGGCGCGTACGCAGCACCACCTCCACCGCCTGATCGTACAAGGGGTCGCTCTCCTCGCCCCCGTCCGGACCTTCCACCCCTCCTTCCTCTCCCTCCTCCGGCTCGGCGAGCACCGCCTCGACGTACTGCGGCGGTCCGAGCCGCTTGAGGTATTCGACCACCCGATGCACCTCGTCGTCGGCGACGAAAGCCCCGTGCACCCGACGCGGCAGACCGGTTCCAGGCGCGAGATAGAGCATGTCCCCCATGCCGAGCAAGGTCTCGGCCCCCATCTGGTCGAGGATGGTGCGTGAATCCACTTTGGAAGAAACCTGAAAGGCGATGCGCGTGGGCACGTTGGCCTTGATGAGCCCGGTGATCACGTCCACCGAAGGACGCTGGGTCGCCAAGATGAGGTGGACGCCGGCCGCCCGCGCCTTCTGCGCGAGTCGGGCGATGAGCTCCTCGATGCGCTTGCCCACCACCATCATCAGGTCGGCGAGCTCGTCGACCACGACGACGATGTAAGGCATCTTTTCCAAGGGTTCGGGTGCATCCGGCGTGAGCGAGAAGGGATTGCCAAGATATTCGCCCTCGCGCCGCGCCCGCTCGAGCAAAGCGTTGTAGCCGGCGATGTTGCGCACCCCCAGCGCAGCCATCAGCTTGTAGCGCCGCTCCATCTCGCCCACGCACCAGTCGAGCGCCTGGGCCGCGAGCCGCATGTCGGTGACCACCGGCGAGAGCAAGTGCGGGATCCCCTCGTAGATCGACAGTTCCAGCATCTTCGGGTCGACCATGATGAGCCGCACTTGCTCCGGCGTCGACTTGTAGATGAGCGACAGGATCATGGCGTTGATGCCGACCGACTTACCCGAACCGGTGGTCCCGGCCACCAGGAGATGCGGCATCTTGGCGAGATCCGCCACCACCGGCTGTCCGGCGATGTCCTTGCCCAGACACAGCGTCAGGGGCGAGGCCATCTCGCGATAGGCGCGCGAATCGAGCACTTCGCTCAGACGCACGATCTGGCGCTTCGGGTTGGGTACTTCCAACGCCATGCAGGATTTCCCCGGCACGATTTCGACCACACGAATGGATACGAGCGACAGCGCCCGCGCCAGGTCCTTGGCCAGATTGACGATCTGCGCCCCTTTCACTCCAGTGGCCGGCTCGATCTCGTAGCGCGTCACCACCGGCCCGGGAATCGTTCCGACCACCTGCACGCGTACGCCGAATTCGGCGAGCTTGCTCTCGATGAGCCGGGCGGTGGCCGCCATCGCCTCGGCGCTCACCGACACACCGCCGAGCGTCGGTGCATCCAGCAGAGCCAAAGGCGGCCGCGGCTCCAGGGGGGCGGACGCTTGAGAGGGAGTTTGAGCGCCGAGGGCGGAACTCGAGGACGGGGGCGAACTTTGCAAAACGCTCTCTCCCTCGTCTCGGTCTCGTCGCCCGTGCCGTTTCGGGCTGGACCTCGGGGCACCGGTGTGCATCGTGGACACGGGCTCGGAGGCCGTGGCATCGAACGCCCCGTCCGTATCCTTCCCCGGTGGAGCAGAAAGATCCGGCTCGACCCGCTGCCGGGGCAGGCTCGAATCGGGCGACCTTTCCCTCCGGGCCCAACGGCGCAGTCCTTGCCCTGCCTGCACGATGCGGGCACGCCACCGTTCCCAGCGAGCACGCACACCCCCTTCTCCGTCAGCCCGTACGGACGAAACCGTGACCGCAGCCATGTCGCGCAAGGATTCGGCCCGCTGACGCTCCCAGCGGCCTTGCAAGCGATGCACACCCGTCTCCACCCAAGCCCCGACGCGTTCACACACGTCGAGCCAAGAAAGGCCGAACGTCAGACTCACCCCCACCATCCACGCCACGAGCAACAGCAAAGTCCCTCCCGTGAACCCGAAATAGCGCGCCACGGTCTGAGCGAGCTCTCCCCCCAGATACCCCCCGGGGCCGGCCCCCGCGGGCAACACGATGCCGTGCCCATGAAAGCGCAGGGCCTCCAAGGCACTGCTGCTCGAGAGCAGCACGAGCAAGCCCGCACCAGCGAGGGCCATGGAAGCACGCCACCCCGCGGTCGAGCGTTCATCCCCCTGCCACAGACGCCACGCCGACCACAGACCGCGCAGGGCAAACGCCAAAAGCCACCAAGCGGACACCCCGAAGATCGACAGGCAGAGATCCGCCAACCAAGCCCCCACCCGGCCGCCGGGATTGGCGATCGTCTCGGTCGACGCCTCATGCGACCATCCGGGATCGGACGGTGAATAGCCGAACAAGATGAGCGCGAAATACCCTCCCAAGGCGGCGAGCACCAACCAGGCGATCTCCCGCACCCCACGAGACGAACGCAAGGTCGTCATCCAATTCATCGAGCGAGCCGTATCCAAGAAAAAGAAGTCACGGCAAATTATACGCCAGCGACCTGCCTGCCCCGAGTTCGCGGGCGCCCCGTTTTGAGCGATAATTACGGCTCTTTTTCCCGCTGGACGATCGAACGGATGACTCAGCCTGCCTCGCGCCCGCCGCGCACGTTCAGCCCGCTCGCGAACGCCCTGCGCGCGCTCGCCATGGATGCGGTGCAACTGGCGAAATCCGGCCATCCCGGCGCCCCCATGGGCATGGCCGAGATGGCCACGGTGCTGTGGCGCAAGCACCTCAAACACAACCCCGCCAACCCCCAGTGGTGCGACCGCGACCGTTTCGTTCTCTCGAACGGGCACGCCTCCATGCTGCTCTACGCACTGCTGCATCTCACCGGGTACGACCTCTCGCTCGACGATCTCAAGCGCTTCCGGCAGCTGCACAGCAAAACACCGGGACACCCCGAATACGGCGAGACGCCCGGCGTCGAAACCACCACCGGGCCGCTCGGGCAAGGTCTGGCCAACGCCGTGGGAATGGCGCTCGCGGAAAAGCTCCTTGCCCGCGAATTCAACCGCCCCGGGCACACCCTCGTCGATCACCACACCTACGTCTTCGTCGGCGACGGCTGCCTCATGGAAGGCGTCTCGCACGAAGCCTGCTCGCTTGCCGGCACCTGGAAGCTCGGCAAGCTCATCGTCCTCTACGATTCGAACGGGATTTCCATCGACGGCCAGGTGCAAGGCTGGTTCACCGAAGATACCGCCGCGCGCTTCCGCGCCTACGGCTGGCAGGTGATCGAGGCGATCGACGGGCACGACATGAGCGCGATCGATGCGGCCATCACGCTCGCCAAAGCCGAGACCGAGCGCCCCAGCCTCATCATTTGTCGCACCGTGATCGGCGCCGGCGCCCCCCACAAACAAGGCACGAGCGAGGTGCACGGCGCCCCCTTGGGTGAGGCCGAGATCGCCGCCGCACGCGAAGCGATCGGCTGGCCCTACGGCCCCTTCGAGATCCCCGAAGAGATCTACGCCCAATGGGATGCGCGCACAGCCGGTCGCGAACGCGAGGCCGCCTGGCTGGAACGCTTCGAATCCTATCGCCGGGCCTATCCGGAACTCGCCGACGAGTTCGAACGTCGCGTCGCCGGGCTTTTGCCCTTGCGCTGGCCGGATCTGGCCGACGAGGTGATCCGCGCCACCGTCACCCGGCGCGAGCACATCGCCACGCGCAAGGCAAGCCAGAACGCCATCGCTGCCTATGCCAAGATCCTCCCCGAGATCCTGGGTGGCTCGGCCGACCTCACCGGCTCGAACCTCACCGACTGGCCTGGCGCCCGTCCCGTCACACCCGAGGGAGAAGGCAATTATCTCCACTACGGCGTGCGCGAATTCGGCATGGTGGCGATTGCCAACGGCATCGCCCTGCATCGCGGCCACATTCCCTTCACCGGCACCTTCCTCGTCTTCTCCGACTACGCGAGAAACGCCATTCGCATGGCCGCGCTCATGCGCCAGCGGCAGATCTTCGTGCTCACGCACGATTCCATCGGCCTGGGCGAGGATGGCCCCACGCATCAGCCCATCGAACACGCCGCCTCGCTGCGCCTCATCCCCAATCTCGACGTCTGGCGTCCGGCCGACAGCGTCGAGACTGCGGTGGCCTGGCGCCTGGCGCTCGAGCGTACCGACGGGCCCTCGGCCCTGCTGCTGTCGCGCCAGAACCTCCCCTTCATCGAACGCTCGCCGCAGCAGATCGAAGCGATCGGGCGTGGCGGTTACGTGCTGCGAGAGGCCGAGCGTACCCCCGACCTCATCCTGATCGCCACCGGCTCGGAAGTGTCCCTCGCGCTCGACGCGCGCGGGGCGCTGGCGCAGTCCGGCATCGCCGCAACCGTCGTCTCCATGCCCTGCACACGGCGCTTCGACCAGCAGCCGATCGAATACCGTAACGCGGTGCTGCCGCCGGACGTGCCCAAACTCGCCATCGAAGCCGGTTCGGGCGAAGGCTGGTGGCGTTACGTCGGTGGTCACGGCGACGTGCTCGGCATCGACCGCTTCGGGGCCTCCGCTCCTGCGCCGCGCCTGTTCGAGTTCTTCGGTTTCACGGTCGATCACGTCGTCGCCCGGGCGAAACTGCTGCTGTCGCGCTGATCCCGTCTTTCATCCTTCAAGGAGCGACCCATGAGCAAAATCCGCATCGCGATCAACGGCTACGGCCGCATCGGCCGCTGTACCCTGCGCGCCCTCTACGAGCTCGGCCGGCGCGACGAATTCGAGGTGGTGGCGATCAACGCCTCGGGCGACCTACCCACCAACGCGCACCTCACCAAATACGACACCACCCACGGCCGTTTCCCCTTCCCCGTGGCCACCGAAGGGGACAAGACGCTCATCGTCGACGGCGACCGCATCCCCTTCTACTCGACGAAGAATCCCCTCGAAACCCCTTGGGGCGAACACGGCGTCGATGTGCTGCTGGAATGCACCGGCGCCTATACCACCAAGGAAAAGGCCCGGATCCATCTGCAACAAGGGGCGAAAAAAGTCCTCATCTCCGCGCCCGGTGGCGACGACGTCGACGCCACCATCGTCTATGGCGTGAACCACGGCATCCTGCGCCCCGAGATGCAAGTCGTCTCGAACGCCTCCTGCACCACCAACTGCCTCGCACCGGTGGCCAAGGTGCTCCATGAACACATCGGCATCGAGCGGGGCCTGATGACCACGGCGCACGCCTACACGCTCGACCAACAGCTCATCGACGCACGCCACAAGGATCTGCGTCGGGCCCGCGCCGCGGCGATGAACATCATCCCCACCAAGACGGGGGCCGCCAAGGCCGTCGGGCTGGTGCTGCCGGCGCTCGCGGGTAAATTCGACGGCTTCGCCCTGCGCGTGCCCACCCTCAACGTCTCGCTCGTCGATCTCACCTTCACCGCGAGCCGCCCCACGAGCAAGGACGAGATCAATGAACTCATGCGCCAGGCCGCCGCGGGTCCGCTCCAGGGCATCCTCGCGGTGAATGACGATCCGCTCGTATCCTGCGACTTCAACCACGACGGCCACTCCGCCATTTTCGACGCGACGCAAACCCGCCTCATCGAGGGCACGCTCGTCAAAGTGCTCGCCTGGTACGACAACGAATGGGGCTATTCCTGCCGTATGCTCGACGCCGCCAAGGCGCTCGCCACCTGCGCCTGAGGAGCCGACCATGCGCGTCAAGACCCTCAAGGACGTCGAACTGCGCGGCAAGCGCGTCTTCATCCGTGCCGACCTCAACGTGCCTCAAGACGAGACCGGGCGCATCGTCGACGATACCCGCATCCGCGCCTCCGTCCCGACGATCGAATACTGCCTGCAGCAAGGCGCCGCGGTCATGGTCACATCCCATCTCGGCCGCCCCAAGGAAGGTGCCTGCACCCACGAAGACTCGCTCGCACCCATCGCCGAGCGGCTCTCGGAGCTCCTCGGTCGGCCGGTGCCGCTCATCGAGCACTGGGTCGATGGCGGATTCACCGTCCAGCCGGGTGAAGTGGTGCTGCTCGAGAACGTACGCTGTAACGTCGGCGAGAAGAAGAACGACGAGGCACTCGCGCGCAAATATGCCGCCCTGTGCGACGTCTATGTGAACGATGCCTTCGGCACCGCACACCGGGCAGAAGCCAGTACCGTGGGCATCGCCCACTTCGCCCCCGTCGCCTGCGCCGGCCTCCTCATGGCCGCCGAGATCGAGGCGCTCTCGCGCGCGCTCGAACATCCCAAGCGTCCGCTCGTGGCCATCGTCGGCGGTGCCAAGGTCTCGACCAAGCTCACCATCCTCAAGTCGCTCGCCGAGAAAGTCGACCAGCTCATCGTCGGCGGCGGCATCGCCAACACCTTCCTCCTCGCCACGGGCAAGCGCATCGGCAAATCGCTCGCCGAGCCGGAACTCGTGGTGGAAGCGCAGGCGATCATGGACATGATGGCCGCGCGCGGCTCCGAAGTCCCCTTGCCCGTCGACGTCGTCGTCGCCGACGAAGTCTCGGCGTTTGCGCGCGCCAACCGCGTCCCAGTCGATGAAGTCGGCCCGAACGACCGCATCCTCGACGTCGGTCCCAAGACCGCCTCGCGCTATTGCGACATCGTCGCGCACGCCGGCACCGTCGTGTGGAACGGACCACTGGGCGTGTTCGAATACGACCAGTTCGCCGGCGGCACCAAGATGCTCGCCTCCGCCATCGCGCACTCGGAAGCCTATTCACTCGCCGGCGGCGGCGATACCATCGCTGCCATCAAGAAGTTCGGCGTGGAAAAGGACATCGATTACATCTCCACCGGCGGCGGAGCCTTCCTCGAATTCCTCGAAGGTAAAAAACTGCCCGCCATCGCCGCGCTCGAAGCGCGCTGCGACGGTTGAGCCCTGATTCCGTCCAGGCCGGGAACCTCCTCTCGGCCCGGACGGTCGACGCCGCACCGGTCTTTTCCCGACTCTTCGACCCAAAAACGATGCCCACGCCCGACGAGATCGACGCCCTGCTGCCGCAAACGCAGTGCCGCCGCTGCGGCTACCCCGCGTGCCGCCCCTATGCCGAGGCGCTCGCACGCGGCGAGACCACGCCGAATCGTTGTCCTCCGGGCGGGGAAGCGCTCATCGGTAGGCTGGCGAGCCTGCTCGGCGTACCCGCCACCCCCCTCGATCCCGAAGTCGGCCCACCGCAAGCGCCCCAGGTCGCCCGTATCGTCGAAGCGGATTGCATCGGCTGCACGCTGTGCTTGCAGGCATGCCCCGTGGACGCCATCCTCGGCGCACCCAAGCGCATGCACACGGTGATCGAGGACGAATGCACCGGCTGCGGCCTGTGCCTACCACCCTGCCCCGTCGACTGCATCGTCCTGCTGCCCGTGCCCGCCTTTCCCGAAGCGAGCGCCTCGCGCGCGCGTTTCCTGCGTCGCCAGGCCCGGCTCGAACGCGGCGAGGATCCCCGCAAGCGCATCCACCGTCCACGCGACGAAGACCGGCTCAAACGCACGCTCGTGGCGGCCGCCCTCGCGCGTGCCCGAAGCGGAAAAACGCATGGCTCGACCCCCTGAAACAACGGCCGACGGAACGCAGGCACGGCGCCGCCAGCGCAAACGCCTCGGTGCAGGGGAAGCGGCCGCTGCCGACCCCGCCCCGCCCATGACGCCGCAGGAGATCGAAGCCTTCTTCGAGCGACTCGCCGCGCTCGATCCCCATCCCACGACCGAGCTCGAATACGCCACCCCTTTCCAGTTGCTCGCCGCGGTCGTCCTCTCGGCGCAGGCCACCGACAAGAGCGTCAACGAGGCCACGCGCACCCTCTTCGCCGTCGCACCGGATGCGCGCGCCATGGTGGCGCTGGGTGAAGCAGGCATCGCCCAGCACATCCGCCGCATCGGCCTCTACCGCAGCAAAGCGAAACACCTCTACGAACTCTCGCGCCGGCTGCTGGAGACCACGGGCGGCGAGATCCCGGACGACCGGGCCTTCCTCGAATCCCTGCCCGGCGTGGGGCGCAAAACCGCCAACGTGGTGCTCAACACCCTTTTCGGACACCCCGTGATCGCCGTCGACACCCACATCTTTCGCGTCGCCAACCGCACCGGCCTCGCCCCGGGCAAGACTGTCCGGGCCGTGGAAGAAGCGCTCACAGCGCGCATCCCGCCGCGCTTTCGGCGGCATGCGCATCACTGGCTCATCCTGCTCGGTCGCTATACGTGCACCGCCCGGGCACCGCGCTGCGACGCCTGCCCGGTTCATGACCTCTGCCATTGGCCGCACAAGCCCCCCGGCACTAGGGAGACAAACGATGTTCACGCCCAACCGTGACGAGGTACGGCGATTCTTTGCCCAAGCCTATCGCAAATGGCGCGACAAGCAGCCGCTCGAGCCGATCGAGGCGATGGCCGCCGACGTGATCGCCCTGCACCCGGAGTATTTCCCTCTGCTGGAAGACGAGGCGGCGCTCGCGCGCGATTACACGCCGGAAGACGGCGGCCTCAACCCCTTCCTGCACCTGTCGCTACATCTGGCGATCGCCGAGCAGCTCTCGATCGACCAGCCCCCAGGCATCCGCGCCGCCTGGCAGGAACGGCTCGCCGTGCGTGGCGATCTCCACGAAGCCTTGCACGACGTACTCGAAGCCCTGGGCGAAACGCTACACGAAGCCCAGCGCGACCGCCGCCCTCCCGACAACGCCCGCTATATCGAACGCATCCGCCGTACCCGGCGCTGAAACGCCGAAGGCCGACGGAATGCGGTTCCGTCGGCCTTCGTATGCCCGCGCTCAGGGCGCTCTCAGAGCGGGATGCGATAAGCGTCCTGGGTCATGAGATCGACGCCGCAGGGCAAGGTCTCGATCCAGTCGATGAATCGACGTACCATCTCCTTGCCGACGAAACGCTGCCCGTGCTGCGGCACCAACATTTCGATCTCGATCTGACGCGCCATGTTGGCCCAAAAGCGCAAGATCTTGTTGGAGATCATGTAGCGCTGATGGAAAGCCTGCATCTTGGGGATGTGGCGATCGAAATCCTCCACCGGTTTCGCCGCCTGCTCGTGATCGACCAGCGACACGCCCAAGTCTCCCGAGAAGAGGATCTTGGCGACGGGATCGTAGAACTGGAAATTCCCTTCCGAATGCAAAAAGTGCGCCGGCACGGCGACGAGCTCGCTATTGCCGAGTGGGATGCGCATACCGGGATCGGGAATACCGATGATGCGAGAAGAATAATCCTTGCCCGTGGTGAAGTGGGGTACGAAACGCGTCCACAGCTTGGAGATGAAGACCTTGGCGTGCGTGGTCACCATCCACTTGTTCACCGAAGCGATGATGTCCGGGTCGGCATGCGACGCGAAGATGTAGTCGACGTTCTGCGGACGACAGTAGCGGCTCATGCCCATCAACAAACCAGTATGGGTCATGTTCCCGCCCGGATCGATCAGCGCCGCGTGACCGTTGTCGATGACGAGGAACTGATTGCACTGAACGGCATGATCCCCCTGCTCATCGACCAGGTCGTAGAACGCCAGACAGATATGCTTTCCGTCATTGTATAGTTCGACCGCCATGATCCCATCCCACGGAACGGATATACGAACATTCTACCAAGAAGCGGGGGACTTCACACCAAGAGGCGTGTATTTTTCTGCGAAGCGAGGAAAACCCTCGGGTTCTCCCCTCTTTTCCGGACATGGTCTCCATCCTTTCATGCCATCCTATCTTCGAGGAGAGCTCCATCATGACCTACGACTGGATTCACCCCATGGCTCAGCTCGCACTCGGTCTCGGCTTGACCGCAGTCGCCCTATGGGCAGTTTTCACGGCCATGAAAAACTTGCAGCGTCGCCGAGGGGCACGCACGGGACTGAGCATCGTCGGGGTGATCGCAGTGGGCACGCGCGAGCGCGTCGTCCTGCTCGAAGCCGAAGGCATACGGCTACTGCTCGGCGTCACCCCCTCCTCCATCACGCTACTACAACGCCTGCCCGAACCGCCCACTCCATTCACCGAGCAGCTCAACGCCGCCATCGACGAACGCCGCACTGCACCCCCCTCCCCTGCCACCAGCGAAGGCGAAGGAGCACGCCGATGAGAGCGGAACGGGCGCACATCGCGCTGTTCGGGTTTGCCGCCCTGCTCCTCCCCTCGCTCGCGGCCGCCCAAGGGCTTCCGCTGGCCACGGCCACCCCGGCCAGCGACGGTGGCACAAGTTACTCCCTCACGGTGCAGACGCTGCTGCTGCTCACCGCCCTCACCTTCATCCCCGCCGCAATCCTGATGATGACGAGCTTCACCCGCATCATCATCGTGCTCTCGTTGCTGCGTATGGCACTCGGCACGCAAACCTCGCCACCGAACCAGGTATTGATTGGCCTGGCGCTCTTCCTCACCTTCTTCATCATGGCGCCGGTGGCCGAACGGATCTACGTCGAAGCCTGGCAACCTCTCCAAGCGAACCAGATCGATTTCACGCAGGCACTGGAGCGCGCCGCGGTTCCGACCAAGCGCTTCATGCTCGCCCAGGTGCGCGACAACGACCTCACCCTCTTTGCCGACCTGGCCAAGACGCCACCGGTCGAACGGGCAGAGGACCTGCCACTGCGCGTCATCATACCGGCCTTCGTCACCTCCGAGCTCAAGACGGCGTTCCAGATCGGCTTCATCGTCTTTCTCCCATTCCTGATCATCGACATGGTGGTCGCCTCCGTGTTGATGTCGATGGGGATGATGATGATGTCGCCGGTGATCGTCGCGCTCCCCTTCAAGCTCCTCGTCTTCGTACTCGTCGACGGATGGACCCTGCTCATCGGTTCGCTCGTCAAAAGCTTCGCACTCGTCTGAGGACCCACCATGACCCCCATGCTGATGGATTTCGCTCGCGACGCCGTGATCACGGCCCTGCTACTGAGTGCCCCGCCATTCATCGCTGCCCTGGCCACGGGTCTGCTGGTGAGCATCTTCCAGGCCGCCACTCAGATCAACGAAATGACGCTCACTTTCGTCCCCAAGCTCGTGGCCGTCTTCACCACCCTCATCGTGATGGGCCCATGGATGGGTCAGACGATCACCGACTACCTCACGCGGCTGCTCTCCTCGCTTCCCTCGCTCATCGGCTGAAGATCCGTGAATCGATCATTGCCGGCAGAGAGCGTAGCAAACGCCCGAAAAGCCACGACGAGATCCATCGAGACGGCAAGCGAGGAACGCACGGCGGGCGAAAAAGCACTCTGTCCGCGCAGCACATCCATTCATGGGCCCTGAAGCAATGTGGACGATCACGGAAGCACAATGGTCGGCATGGATCTCCGCTTACTTCTTCCCGGCGGTGCGCATCCTGTCCCTACTCGCGGTGGCGCCGGTATTCTCCAATCGAGCGCTACCCACCCGCATTCGCCTGGTACTGGGGCTGGCGATCACGGTGGCCATCGCGCCGGTACTGCCGCCTGCCCCATCCATTCCGCTCGACTCCTGGCTGATCTATCCGATCATCGCCCAAGAACTGCTCATCGGCATCACCTGCGGCTTCGTGTTGCGCTTCATCTTCGCCGCGATCGACCTGGCTGCCGCCATGGTCGGATTCCAGATGGGGTTGTCTTTCGCGGTGTTCTATAGCCCCACCTCCGGCACCCAGACACCGGTGCTGAACGAATTCTTCGCGGTGGTAGCTACCTTGCTCTTCCTTGCTCTCGACGGCCACCTGATGCTGCTGCATGCCATCGTCGTCAGCTTCGACTGGATTCCCCTCGGCGCCGATCTCGCCCTGCAAGAAGGGATGGCAGTGATGCTGCATTATCCGGTGACACTCTTCGCATTCGCCTTTCTGCTGTCGCTCCCGATCACGGCGGTGGTGCTGCTCACCAACATCGCGCTGGCCATACTCACACGCACCGCCCCCCAGCTCAATCTCTTCGCGATCGGATTCCCCATCACGATCACGATGGGTTTTCTCGCCTTGCTGGCGAGTTTGAGCCCCATGGGAGGGATACTGCAACAGGGATTCGCCGAAGGCATCGAGGCCGTCGGGCAAGTAATCCAGGCATTCGGCGGAAGATGAAAAAGAGGTGGTCGGGGAAAGAGGATTCGAACCTCCGGCCCCTGCGTCCCGAACGCAGTGCTCTACCAGGCTGAGCTATTCCCCGACGTTTTGCGATTCATGCAGAACGATTCACCGCAAAGTCTGATAATTGTAGCAATGATTCCCGGAATTGGGAAGGGGAAAAGCACGCCAGTCGCGCCTTGGCCGCCGTGGCATAGCGCTCGGCGACGCGGCGCGAGACCTCCAGCGCTCCCGTTTCCGCGATCGCCTCGAGCACGGCGGAAAGATGCTCTCTCCCCCCGTGCTCGATGACTTGCCGCACGAGGTCCGCTTGCACCGTCGTGCCATGATGCAGCACGTGCAGCAGCGGCAGGGTCGGTTTCCCCTCGGCGAGGTCGTCGCCCACGTTCTTGCCCGACACCGCCGGATCGGCCGCATAGTCGAGCACATCATCAATGATTTGAAAAGCACAGCCGAGTTCCCGGCCGAAGGCCGCCATCGCCTCCTCGACCTCGGGCGTCGCCCCGGCGAGAATCGCCCCCAGGCGGCCCGCCGCCTCGAAGAGCTTGGCGGTCTTGTATTCGATCACGCGGAAGTAATCCTCGAGCGTGGTCTCGGGATTGCCTTGGTTCATCAACTGCAGCACTTCGCCCTCGGCGATGACATTGGTCGCCTCGGCGAGCACCGCCATCACCCGCATGCTCTCCACCGAAACCATCATCTGGAACGAGCGGGAATAGAGAAAATCCCCTACCAGGACCGCCGCGGCGTTGCCGAAGACGGCATTGGCCGTCTCACGCCCTCGGCGCAGATCGGATTCGTCGACCACGTCGTCGTGCAGCAAGGTGGCGGTATGGATGAATTCGACCACGGCAGCGAGGGTGGCATGGTGCGGCCCGTCATAGCCCAAGGCGCGGGCCACCGCCAAGAGCAGCGCCGGGCGCAAGCGCTTACCGCCGGCGGCGATGATGTAATCGGCGATGCTGCGCACCAGCGCCACATCCGAATGCAGTTCGCGCCGGATCACCTCGTCGGTGCGCGCCATGTCCGGCTGCAGCGGCGCAAGGATCTCCTTGATCGTCGGCGTCATGTTTCCTCGCTACACGGGCGGTCGTCGCCACGCACGACCTTGCCCGGATTGAACAGGTTCTCTGGATCGATCGCTGCCTTGAGCCGGCGCAGCAAAGAAAGCTCTTCCTCGGACTTGTAGCGCGGCAATAACTCGGCCTTGAGGCGTCCGATGCCATGCTCGGCCGAAATCGAACCGCCGAATTCGGCCACGGTGTCGTGCACCAATCCCGAGAGCCGCGGTTCGATGAGCGGCCATTGGGCTGGTTCGATCCCGGTGGGAAAGACATTGTAGTGCAGATTGCCGTCGCCGAGATGCCCGAAACAGACGAGCGTCACGGTGGGCCAATGCCGGCGCAGGCGCGCCTCACACTCGGCGATGAACTCTGGAAGCGCCCGGATCGGCAGAGAGACGTCGTGCTTGAAACTGAATCCCTCGAAACGCTGCGCTTCGGAGGCATTCTCACGCAACGCCCACAACGCCCGGCGTTGCGCTTCATTGGCCGCGAGCGCCACATCCTGCACCCAACCCCGCTCGATGGCCACGGTCATCGCCCGCTCTACCCGCTCTTGCAACTGCGCCCCTCGCCCGGCTTCGGCGAATTCGACGAGCACGGACCATGCCGGAGGTTCGCCCGAAAAGGGCACCCTCGCCTGGGGAATGTGTTTCAATACCAGCTCGAGCGTCGTGCGGCCCATCAGCTCGAACGCCTCGAGCCCCTCGCCCACCGTCTCACGCAGCCAGGAGAAGAGCCTCACCGCCGCGGCCGGATCCGGTACGGCCACCCACGCAGTCACGACTTCGGTGGACAAGGGAAAGAGCTTGAAGGTCGCCGCGGTGATGACGCCCAAAGTCCCTTCCGAGCCCACGAAGAGGGGCTTCCACGCATAGCCGGTGTTGTCCTTGCGCAAGCCTTGGAGCGAAGAAATCACGCTGCCGTCGGCAAGCACCACCTCCAGGCCCAGCACCAAATCGCGCGTCGTGCCGTAACGCAGGACGTGTACGCCCCCCGCGTTCGTCGCGCACACTCCACCCACCGTGGCGCTGCCCTCCGAGGCGAGCGACAAGGGAAACAGGCGGTTCGCCGAACGCGCCGCCTCCTGCACCTCCCGTACCGTCACCCCCGCTTCGGCGACCACGGTGAACTCCTGCGGCTCCAGGCTACGGATTCGGCGCAAACGCCCCAGGTGCAGCACGATCGCCGGGGCCTGCTCTTCGAGCGGTGTCGCGCCGCCCACCAACCCCGTGTTTCCGCCCTGGGGAACGATATGCACCCCATACACGCGGCAATGGCGCACCACTGCCGCCACTTCGTCTGTCGTGGCAGGCTGAACCACCGCCAAGGCTCGGCCGCGATATCGCCCACGCCAGTCGAGAAGGAAAGCAGCCATCTCAGACTCGGCGCAACGCACGTGTGCCTCACCCACACAGCGCGCCAGGGAACGAAGCAGATCGGAAGCGCTCATCGCGCGCTCTCCAGCAATTCGGCAATCTGCCACTCTACCCGCTGTACAGCCGCCTCGCCCTCCTCGATCGCATCCGCTGCGCGGTGAAAATCGAGGATCGACAAATCTGCCACTCGAGGCGAAATCAACACCTCGGGCGGGTCCCCCGCCAAACGTGACTGCGCGATACGCATCTGCATGATGTTGACCGAAGTGGCCAGCACCGCAGCGATCGGCGGCAACGATTCCGCTTGGTCCGCCTCGCCCGAGGAAGTCAACCCCACCATGGCGAACAAGCGGTTCTTCCAGCGTTCCACACTACCGTTACCGTTGGGTAAACGGAAATGCCGCCCCATCCGACTCGATCCCAACTCGACGGCGATGACCAGTTCGGCTCCCAGTGCACGGCATAAGCTCACGGGCACGGGATTGACGAGCCCACCGTCGACGAACCAACGGCCGTGCAGCTTGGTCGGCGTGAACATTCCAGGAAGCCCAATGGAAGCGCGCACCGCTGGACGCAACGGGCCTTCCCGTAGCCAGACTTCACGCCCGGTCGTCAGTTCCGTGGCCACACAACCAAAAGGGATCGTCAATTCATCGAATCGCGACGCGAAGAAATGCTCTGCGCAATAGTCGATCACCCGGTCGCCTTGAAGGGCACCGCCGCGCAGGGAAACGTCCATCAGCGATAGCACATCGACCCAGGAAAGCGATTCTACCCATTGCTGCATGGCATCGAAGCGCCCCGAAGCATAGGCCGCCCCGACGATGGCACCGATCGACGTCCCTGCGATCACGTCGATCTTCACTCCGAGACGACGCAAGGCACGAATCACACCGAAATGAGCCCATCCACGCGCCGCTCCAGAGCCAAGTGCAATACCGATTCGCGACATAGGACGCACCAAAAAACAAACACAAAATGCCAGTTTAGCTCAAGGAAAGGCGCACAAGGGAGACGCTGAAGAAATGAGCGAGCANTGAAGCGCAAGGCGCACGGAGCGCAGCGACCGAGACATATCGAGTGGATAGGCGAGGGAGCGAGCACCGCGCAACGCAGCGATTCGCCCGTGCAGCCAATTATTCAGCGTCTCCCACGAGGTTGACGCAAGAACCCCCTACCGTTTGGCAGGGGGTTTTGGTGTGCGGCGTAGGGGATGTCTGACGCTGACCTACGTTCCCGGAGGCGGAGCTCCAGTATCATCGGCGCGGCGCCGTTTCACGGTCCTGTTCGGGATGGGAAGGCGTGGGGCCGGCGCGCCATGGGCGTCAGACAGTGACGGGGTCACAAGCGGGGCAAGGGGGTGTTGGGTGGGGGTGTGTGATCTGGGGTGCATGGCACGGCTATAGGATCAAGCCGCACGGGCA